>WLOB01000167.1 GCA_009699505.1 Actinomycetota bacterium
AAGGAGATGAACGAGGTCGTCTACGCGCGGGAGCCCGGGACGATCACCGCCGCGGAGGAGTCGACCTCGTGGCCCGGCGTCTCGCGGCCGACGTACGTCGGCGGCCTGGGCTTCGGCTTCAAGTGGAACATGGGCTGGATGCACGACACGTTGGAGTACTTCCAGCAGGACCCGGTCAACCGGCGCTACCACCACCACGCGCTGACGTTCTCGCTGCACTACGCGTTCTCGGAGAACTTCGTGCTGCCGCTGAGCCACGACGAGGTCGTGCACGGCAAGGGCTCGCTGCTGCAGAAGATGCCGGGCGACCGCTGGCAGCAGCTGGCCAACCTGCGGGCGCTCTACGCCTACATGTGGGCGCACCCCGGCAAGAACCTGCTCTTCATGGGTCAGGAGTTCGCCCAGGAGCGCGAGTGGAGCCACGAGCGCTCGCTGGACTGGCACCTGCTCGACGAGCGCCACGACCCCGACGCCACCCCGACGCACTCGGGCATCCAGGCGGTCGTGCGGGACCTCAACCACGTCATGGCCGCCCACCCGGCGCTGTGGGAGCAGGACGCGAACCCCGAGGGGTTCTGGTGGCTCGAGCCCAACGACGCCGACCACAACGTCGTGGCCTTCTGCCGCGGCGCGAAGGTCGACCCGGAGGACGCCGCGAGCCTCGACACGCGCGACCTCGTCGTCTGCGTCGCGAACCTGTCGCCGATCCCGCGGGAGTCCTACCGCGTCGGGCTGCCGCGCCGCGGGGCCTGGCGCGAGGCGATCAACACGGATGCCGCGGCCTACGGCGGCTCGGGCTCCGGCAACGGCGGCACCGTCGTCCCGGACGACACCCCGTGGCACGGGCAGCCCGTCTCCGCGGAGCTCACCCTCCCGCCGCTCGGCGTCCTGTGGCTCGTCCCGGACGGAGGGGCGGCGTGACCCGGCCGGCCGCGCTGGGCTCCGGCCTGCCCTGGGAGCGCCCGCACGGCGCCACCCCGACCGGCGACGGGCGCACGACCTTCCGCACCTGGGCGCCACGGGCGGAGCGCGTCGAGCTCGAGGTCGACGGCCGCCGGCTGCCGATGACCGAGGAGGGCTTCGGCGTCCTTGAGGTCACCACGGACGCGCCGCACGGCACGGACTACCGCTTCGTCCTCGACGGCGAGCCGTTGCCGGACCCGTCGTCGCGCTGGCAGCCCGAGGGCATCCGCGGACCGTCGCGCGTCGTCGACCCGGGCACCTTCACCTGGACGGACGACGGCTGGCGCGGGATCGACCGCGAGCACGCCGTCCTTTACGAGCTGCACGTCGGCACCTTCACCGCCGAGGGCACCTTCGACGCGGCGATCGAGCACCTCGCCGGTCTGGCCGAGCTCGGGGTCACCGCGTTCGAGATCATGCCGGTGGCCGAGTTCCCCGGCGCGCGGGGCTGGGGCTACGACGGCGTGTTCCTCTCCGCCGCGCAGTCGACCTACGGCGGACCCGAGGGGCTCGCCCGTCTCGTCGACGCCGCCCACGCCGCGGGCCTGGGCGTCGTGCTCGACGTCGTCTACAACCACCTCGGCGCCTCGGGCGTGCAGGCGATCGAGGCGTACGGCCCGTACCTCACCGACGCGCACGAGACCTTCTGGGGCAAGGCCGTCAACTACGACGCCGAGGACTGCGACCCCGTCCGCGAGTGGGTGCTGCAGAGCGCCGAGGGCTGGATCCGCGACCTCCACCTCGACGGCCTGCGCCTCGACGCGATCCACTCGATCTTCGACGGGTCGGCCCGGCCGATCGTCGGCGAGATCTCCCGGCGCGCGCACGAGGCCGGCGACGCCGCCGGCCGCGAGGTGCTCGTGGTCGCGGAGAGCGGGCTGAACGACCCGAAGGTCGTCCGGCCGGCCGAGCAGGGCGGCCTGGCCTGCGACGCCGTCTGGGCCGACGACTTCCACCACGCGGTCCGCGTGCTGCTCACGGGCGAGCAGGAGGGCTACTACGCCGAGTTCGGCGCCCTCGAGGACCTCGCGAAGGCGTTCCGCCGCCCCGTGCTGCCCGACGGCGGCTACTCGCCGCTGCGGCGCAAGCGGTTCGGCGCGCCGCACGACGACCGTCCGGCGCACCAGTTCGTCGTCTTCGACATGAACCACGACCAGGTCGGCAACCGCGCCGTCGGCGACCGCCTGCCGCGCGAGGTCCGGCCCCTGGCCGCGTTCCTCACGCTGCTCTCGCCGTTCACGCCGATGCTCTTCCAGGGCGAGGAGTACGGCGAGGACGCGCCGTTCCTCTTCTTCACGGACCACATCGACGAGGAGATTGCCACCGCCACCCGCGAGGGCCGGCGCCGCGAGTTCGCCGGCTTCGCGGCGTTCGCGGGGAAGGAGGTCCCCGATCCGCAGGCCGAGGAGACGTTCGAGCGCTCCAAGCTGACGCGGGAGGCGGACCCCGAGCTGGCCGACCTCTACCGCGACCTCCTGCGCGTCCGACGCGAGATCGCGCCGGGGCACGCGGACCTCGTCGAGCACGACGAGGACGCCGGGATCCTGCGCGTGGAGCGCGGCGCGCACACGATCGTGGCGAACCTCGGCGACGCGCCCGTGGTCGTCTCCGTCGACGGCGTCGACGTCGTCCTGCAGACGCCGGGTGCGACCGATCCCACGGAGGCGGGCGTTTCCCTGGCCCCTCGCGCGGGGATACTCCTCCGATGACCGTCACCGTCTGGCCCGGCCGACCCTTCCCGCTCGGGGCCACCTGGAACGGGGATGGCGTCAACTTCGCGCTCTACTCCTTGAACGCCGAGAAGGTCGAGCTCTGCCTCTTCGACGACGAGGGCAACGAGACCCGGATCAACGTCGAGCAGCGCACCGCGCACCAATGGCACTGCTTCCTGCCCGACGCGCGTCCGGGTGACCGCTACGGCTACCGCGTCCACGGGGCGTACGACCCCGAGGGCGGCCACCGGTTCAACCCGGCCAAGCTCCTGATCGACCCGTACGCCAAGGCGATCGACGGCGCGGTGGACTGGGACGCGGCCAACACGCTCCCGTACGTCCCCGGCGGGCCGGACACCCCCGACGACGCCGACCTCGAGATCGACGACGACGACTCCGCCGCGGCGATCCCGAAGTCCGTCGTGGTCGACGAGCAGTTCGACTGGGAGGGCGACGTCCGCCTCGAGCGGCCGTGGAACGAGACCGTCATCTACGAGACCCACGTCAAGGGCTTCACGAAGACGCACCCCGACGTGCGCGAGGACCTGCGCGGCACGTACGCCGGCCTGGCGTCCGACGCCGCCCTCGGCTACCTGAAGGACCTCGGCGTCACCGCTGTGGAGCTGCTGCCCGTCCACCACATCGCGGACGAGTCGTTCCTGCACGACATGGGCCTCAGCAACTACTGGGGCTACGCGTCGATCGGCTACCTGGCGCCCCACGCCGGCTACTCCGCCTCGGGCACCCGCGGCGAGCAGGTCGCGGAGTTCAAGGGCATGGTCAAGGCCCTGCACAAGGCCGGCATCGAGGTCATCCTCGACGTCGTCTACAACCACACGGCCGAGGGCAACCACCTCGGGCCGATGCTGTCGATGAAGGGCGTCGACAACAAGACGTACTACCGCCTCGTCCCGGACGACCTGCACCACTACATGGACTACACGGGCACGGGCAACACGCTCGACGCCCGGCAGCCCGCCGTGCTGCGGATGATCATGGACTCGCTGCGGTACTTCGTGATCGAGTGCCACGTCGACGGGTTCCGCTTCGACCTCGCGTCCGCGCTGGCCCGCGAGCTCTACGACGTCGACCGCCTCTCCGCGTTCTTCGACACGATCCACCAGGACCCGGTCCTCTCGCAGGTCAAGCTCATCGCCGAGCCCTGGGACGTCGGTCCCGGCGGCTACCAGGTGGGCAACTTCCCGGTGCTCTGGAGCGAGTGGAACGGCATCTACCGCGACGCCATCCGCGACTTCTGGCGTGGCGAGGCCGGCGCCGCGGCGTTCGCCGACCGCTTCTCCGGCTCGGCCGACCTCTACGAGAACGACGGCCGCGACCCGTTCGCGTCGATCAACTTCGTCACCGCCCACGACGGCTTCACCCTCCGCGACCTCGTCACGTACAACGAGAAGCACAACGAGGCCAACCAGGAGGGCAACCGCGACGGCACGGACGACAACCGCTCCTGGAACTGCGGCGTCGAGGGCGAGACGGACGACGCCGAGATCAACGCGCTCCGCCGCCGCCAGCAGCGCAACATGCTGACGACGCTCATCCTCTCCCAGGGCACGCCGATGCTCCTGGGCGGCGACGAGATCGGCCGCACGCAGCACGGCAGCAACAACGCGTGGTGCCAGGACAACGAGATCTCCTGGTACTCCTGGACGCAGGAGGAGGACCAGCCCGAGCAGCTGTCCTTCACGAAGCGCCTCATCGCGCTGCGCAAGGACCACCCGGTCTTCCGCCGGCAGGAGTTCCTCCGCGGCCGCGACCCCGAGGGCGACAACCTGCCCGACGTCTGGTGGTTCCGTCCCGACGGCCACCGCATGACGAAGCGCGAGTGGGACGACGCGAACTGCCACACGCTGGGCGTCTTCCTCAACGGCGACGCGATCACGGACCGCACCCGCCAGGGTGAGCCGCTGCAGGACGACTCGTTCGTGCTGCTGATCAACGCCGGCCACGAGGACGCGACGTTCACCCTGCCGTCCGCCGCCTACGGCGAGACGTGGACCCAGGACCTCTGCACCTTCGACGCCGACCTGCAGGCCGGCTCCGGCGAGTACGCGGCGAGGAGCGAGTTCCACGTCCACGCCCGGGCCATCTCGATCCTCCGCCGCATCTCGTGAGCATCCCCCGCGCCACCTACCGCATCCAGCTGACCCCGGACCAGGACTTCGCCGCGGTCCGGGAGCTCGTCCCGTACCTCCGGGACCTCGGCATCTCGCACCTCTACCTGTCGCCGTCCCTGACGGCGCGGTCGGGGTCCACGCACGGCTACGACGTCGTCGACCCGACGACCGTGAGCGAGGCGCTCGGCGGCGAGGAGGGCCTGCGGGCCCTCGCCGCGGAGGGCCTCGGGATCGTCCTGGACGTCGTCCCGAACCACATGGGCGTCGGCGACGAGAACCGCTGGTGGTCCGACGAGGAGGAGCGCGTCCGCGTCTTCGACTACGACCCCGAGGACGGCTGGTACCGCCGCTTCTTCGACATCGACGACCTGGCCGGCGTCCGCGTCGAGGACCCCGACGTCTTCGCGCTCACGCACGACAAGGTCCTCGAGCTCGTCCGCGACGGGGTCGTGGACGGCCTGCGGATCGACCACCCCGACGGCCTGGCCGACCCGGCCGGCTACCTGCGGCGCCTGCGGGACGCCGGGGTCGCGCACGTCTGGGTCGAGAAGATCCTGAGCGCGAGCCACCCCGTCGAGGAGCTGCCGGACTGGCCCGTCGAGGGCACGGTCGGCTACGAGTTCCTCGGGGACGCCACCGCGCTCTTCGTCGATCCGGCGGGGGAGGGCGTCCTGACGCAGCTCTTCGCCGAGCTGACCGGCGAGACCCGGCCGTTCCCGGAGGTCGCGCTCGAGACGCAGATCAGCCAGGCGACGACCACCTTCGCCCGCGAGGTCGCGCGGCTGCGCACCCTCCTCGACGTGCCCGGCATCGCCGACGCCCTCGCGTCGCTGCCGGTCTACCGGACCTACGCCGACCCGGCCGAGGGACCGTCCTCGCTGTCGGAGGCCGACCGTGCCGCCATCGCGGCGTCGGGCGCGCCGGACGAGCTGCAGCGGGTGCTGCGCCTCGAGGAGCCCGGCCACGAGTCGTTCGTCACCAAGTTCCAGCAGACCTCGCCGCCCGTCATGGCAAAGGGCGTCGAGGACACCGCCTTCTACCGCTACGTGCGGCTCCTGGCGCTGAACGAGGTCGGCCACGAGCCCGACCGGTTCTCGCTGTCGGTCGCGGACCTCCACGCCCGCAACCAGCACCGGTCCGAGCACCAGCCCCACGGCCTGCTGACGACGCAGACCCACGACACGAAGCGCTCCGGCGACGTCCGCGCGCGGATCGGCGTGCTCGCCTCGGTCGCCGAGGAGTGGCGCGACGCGGTGACCCGCTGGCGCGGAATCAACGCGGAGCTCCGGCCCGACGGGGTCCCGGACGGCGGCGAGGAGCTGACGATCTACCAGACGCTCCTGGGCGCCTGGCCCATCACGGCGGACCGCTTGGAGGCGTTCCTCGAGAAGGCGCTGCGCGAGGCCAAGCTCCACACGACGTGGGCCGAGCCGGACGAGCGGTACGAGGGCCGCGTGCAGGAGTTCGCGGTCGCGCTGCTCTCGCACGAGCCGTTCCTCGCGGACTTCGTGCCGTTCGCCGCCCGGATCGCCGCGGAGGGCCGGCGCTCCGCGCTCGCCCAGACGCTCCTCAAGCTGACGGTCCCGGGCGTCCCGGACGTCTACCAGGGCGACGAGCTCGAGACCCTGAGCCTCGTGGACCCCGACAACCGCCGCGAGGTCGACTGGGAGCGTCGTCGCGGGCTGCTCGCGGACGTCGCCGCCGCGGACCGGGGCGCCCCCGCGGACGACGCCTCGGACGACCCGTTCTCGGCCGCGGGGACCGATGCCTTCGACCGTCGCAAGCTCGCGCTCGTGCACGCGGCCCTGCGGCTGCGCGGCGAGCTCGAGGACACGTTCTCCCGGGGCGCCTACCGGCCCGTCGACGCCGGCGAGGGCACCGTCGCGTTCCTCCGCAGCGACGACGTGCTCGTCGTGGTCGGCGTGCGCGGGTTCGAGGACGCCGCGCTCGAGCCGCCCGCCGACGCGGCCGGTCGCTGGACCAGCGCGATCGGCGGGCGGGACCTCGAGATCCCGTCCGGCGACGCCTCGGACGAGCGCGGCGGCCTGCCGCCGCGCGTCCCCGTCGCCGAGGTGGTCGACGGCGACGGGCTCGCGCTCCTGCGGCGGCAGCGCGACGCGCGGTGACGGCGCCCGCGGTCCTCACGCTCTCCTGGGAGTACCCGCCGGTCGTCGAGGGCGGGCTCGCCCGCCACGTCGCCGGCCTCTCGGCCGGCCTCGTGCGTCGCGGCGCCGACGTCCGGGTCCTGACCCGCGGCGCCGACGCCGTCCCCGCGCACGCGGAGGACGACGGCGTCGTGGTGCAGCGGGTGCAGCGCACGTCGCCGCCGGCCGGTCTCGACGCCTTCCTGACCTGGGTCGACGAGCTGGGGGAGGAGCTGCTCGAGGCCGGCACCGCCGCCGCGGAGGAGATGCGGCCCGACGTCGTCCACGGCCACGACTGGCTCGTCGCCGCGCCGGCCGCGGCGCTCGCCGACGCGCTCGGCGTCCCGTACGTCACGACGGTGCACGCCACGGAGCACGGTCGCCACCGCGGCTGGGTGCAGAAGCACCCGCAGTCGCACGTCCACGGCGTGGAGGCCGAGATGATCGAGCGGGCCGACGCGGTGCTCGTCTGCTCGTCGTTCATGCGCCGCCACGTGCTGGACGTCTTCGGCCCGGACCCCGACGGCGTCGTCGTCGTCCGCAACGGCATCGACCCGGTCGCCGCGGTCGACGAGGGCGACGTCGCGCGCCTGCGCGCCGAGCTGGCGCCCGGCGGCGAGACGCTCGTCCTCTGCGCCGGCCGCCTCGTCTACGAGAAGGGGTTCCAGGTCGCCCTGGAGGCCTTCGACCGCGTCGTCCGCGCCACCGCGCCGGCCGCGCCGCCCGCACGGCTCGTGATCGCGGGCTCCGGCCCGCACGAGGCCGAGCTCCACGCGCAGGCCGCGGCGCTGGACCTCGGCGAGCGGGTCCGCTTCTTCGGCTGGACGGACGACGCGACGCTGCCGGCGCTGTACCGCGCCGCCGACGTGTGCCTCGTCCCGTCGCTCTACGAGCCGTTCGGGCTCGTGGCGCTCGAGGCGATGCGCGGCGGCTGCGCCGTGGTCGCCGCCGCCACCGGCGGTCTCCGCGAGGTCGTGCCGGAGGGCACGGGCGTCCGCGTCCCGCCCGACGACGTCCGGGCCCTGGCCGCCGCGCTGCGTCGCCTGCTCGACGACCCGGGTCTGCGGCGCCGCCTCGTGCACGCCGGCGCCGCGCACGCCGCGCGGTTCTCGTGGGACGACGCGGCGGCCCGCAGCCTCGAGGTCTACGCCGGCCTCGGCGTGCGGGCCTGACCCGGCCCCCGGGTCGTGGTCCGGCCGCGGGCGGTCAGCCGGTGTAGAAGGGGTTCGGCAGCTTGAACGCCCGTTCGGCGCGCCCGCCCGCGAGGTCGCTCTCCTGGTCGCCGACGTTCGCGACGATCGTGAAGCCGCGCGCCTCGATCGCCGCGCGCTCCGCGGCCTTGTAGGTCGCCGAGCTGCGGGCCGGGTCCTCCTTGAGCGCCACGCCGGCGTAGCCCGTGTAGCCCGCCGCCGCGAGGTTGCGCAGCGTGGTCTCGCGGAGCCCGGGCAGCGGGGCGGGACGCGCCGTGATGAGGAAGATCGCGAAGCCGCGCCGCTTCGCCAGCTCGTAGGCGTCCGAGACTCCGGGCATCCGGGTGCCCGTGCCGCTCAGCGCGCCGGGGAACTGCCCGACCGACCCGGACTCGGGGTCCGAGCCCGGCACCCCGATGTAGTTCGAGAGCAGCGTCTCGTCGATGTCGAAGACGACGGCCGGGCGGATCGCGCCGCGGCAGTCCGAGGCCGCGGGCCGCGCGACGGCGGGCGTCACGGCGGCCTGCGCCCGCCGGGCGGCCCGCGCGGCGACGCGGGCCCGGCCGCGCAGCAC
>WLOB01000168.1 GCA_009699505.1 Actinomycetota bacterium
CCCGCGCGAGGAGCCCCTCGAGCTCCTCGGCGAGGATGCCGACCGGGGTCACCGGCCGGGGTCCGCCCCGCGGCGCGGGGTCGGTCGGCGCGGGGCCGCGGTCGCCCGCGGCCCCGGGGGCGGCGGCGTCGGTCTCGATCGGCACGCGGCCGCTCAGCCGGCGACGGGCGCGCCGGCGCTGACGAACATGTCCTCGCCGTCGCCGCCGCGCGGGTGCTCCGCGCACAGCTCGCGGTGGACGGCGAGCGTCGCGGCGAGCTCCTCCGACGTCGCGTCGTTGACGAAGAAGCAGGTGCCGATCGGCTTGGGGACCGCGGCGCGCAGCAGGCCGTCGCGGGTCTGCGAGATCGACTCCGTCGCCTTGTCGAGCAGCTCCGAGGTGAGGTACGGGCTGTCGATCGCGAGGCCCAGGCCGCTCATCAGGCGCAGGACGCGGTCGCGGTCCTCCGGCGTGATGTACCCGCGCTCGGAGGCGAGGGTGGCGGAGAACGCCATGTCGACGCACACCGCGTGGCCGTGGCGCATCGGGGTCTCCGGCACGAGCTCGAGCGTCGGGCTCCACGTGTGCCCGTAGGCGATGACGCGGTCCAGGTCGATCTCGTGGAGGTTCGGGACCTCGAGCTTCAGCATCGTGTCGATCGCGTCCCACGTGCCCTTGCGGGCGGCCTCGAGCAGCTCGGGGGTGCCGTCGAGGTGGCCGAAGCTCGTGCGCAGCAGGTCCTCGCCGTGCTCCTCGAGCAGCTCGAACAGGCCGAGGTCGGCGACGACGGCGATCTTCACGAGCTCGGCCATGCCGTTGCGGACCTGCTCGACCGGCAGCGTCTTGAGGAACGAGAAGTCGAGCAGCACCTTCGAGGACGCGTGGTAGGCGCCCAGGCGGTTCTTCATGTGGCCGTGGTTCACGGCGACCTTGATCGCGACGCTGGCGTCGACGAGGCCGATCAGCGTGGTCGGCACGCGGATGTAGGGCGTGTTGCGGCGGTAGGTGGCGCAGGCGAAGCCCGCGATGTCGGTCGTCAGGCCACCGCCGACGACGAGGACGGCCTCCTTGCGCAGGAGCCCGAACTCGCCGAACTGGTCGACGATGCGCTCGAGCGTGCGGAGCGACTTCTCCGTCTCGTGCTGGCGGATCGGGAAGGCGGTGAGGGCGATCCCGTGGTGGGTGAAGTACGCCTCGATCGTCTCGCGGTAGAGGCCCCAGACGGCCTCGTCGACCACCATCAGGCAGCGACCGGCGCCGCGGTACGCGTCCGCGATCTCGGTGTTCTCCGGCGAGAACGCGCCGTCGACGATCAGCAGGCTGAAGTCGATCTTCTCGTAGCCCTCGACGTGGAAGGCGGTCTCGGTGGAGGTGTAGCTGGCTTCGACGTTGCTCATGCGGGTCCTCGCGTGTGTGGTGGCCGCGGGAACCCGCGGCGGGGCGTGCGGGCGCGGCGGGGCCACGCGGCCCCGCCGGCACCCGCATCGACGATGGGGGTCAGGCGCTCTGCAGCAGCGACTGCAGGCCGGACAGGCTGACCTGCTCGACGCGCTCGTCGGCGCTGTCGAAGTCGTGCGTCACCGAGTTCTCGCTCGGGAAGGCCGCGACCGCGATGCCGGCGCTCCTGGCGGCCTGCACGCCGTCGAGGTTGTCCTCGATCGCGACGCTGGCGCCGGCGTCCTCGCCGAGCGACGACAGCGCGTAGAGGTACGCGGAGTCGTCCGGCTTGGGGCGGTCGACGTCCGTGATGCTCACGAGCAGGTCGAAGTCGGAGCGGTCGACGGCGCCGCCGAGGGCGTCGACGACGGCGTCGACGTTCTCCTTCGACGTCGTCGTCACGAGCGCGATCTTGTAGCCGGCGTCCTTCGCGTCCTTGATCGTCTCGACGACGCCGGGGCGCGGTGCGAGCGACGCGTCCTTCACGGACTCCTGGAAGAGGCGCGACTTCGTGGCGTGCACGGCCTCGGCGTCGACGTCCTCGCCGGTCTGCTCGGCCTTGTCGGCGACGCGCTGCTTGCCGCCGGCCTTCTTCAGGAGCTCGCGGTAGTCGTCCTGGCTCCAGTTCCAGTCGAGGCCGTGCTCCTGGAACGCGCGGTTGAACGCGTCGCGCTGGAGCTCGGAGGTGTCGGCGATGGTGCTGATCGATCCGAAGAGGATGGCGGCCATGTGAGGCGGTC
The DNA here is from genome assembly GCA_009699505.1 of Actinomycetota bacterium. Lineage (GTDB taxonomy): Bacteria > Actinomycetota > Thermoleophilia > Solirubrobacterales > Solirubrobacteraceae > Patulibacter. Next base: position 2,158 of record WLOB01000168.1, read on the forward strand.
CTTGGGTCGTACTCGTGGGTGTGCCCTGCGACCGTCCGTCGGTCGAGGTGGCACTACCCCGGCTTGCCCGTGAATACGCGACGTCGCCCCGGACCGGTTGCGGGACCGCGCCACGGCCCGTCCGGACGGTGCTCGCCCGCCGCGCCGACCGGGCGCGGGCGAGGGGGCACCGGGCCGCCCGACCCCGCTCAGTCCGCGGAGAGGACCCGCTCGAGGCCGTCGAGCGTGCGGTCCGCGCGGACCTCGATCCAGCCCTTCAGCATCCCCTCGACGGGCTTGATCGCCAGGCCGCCGATCGTGGCGGTGAAGGCGACGGTGCTGCCGCCGTCGCGCGGGGTCACCCGGAAGTCGACGCCCATGTTCGAGCGGCTGGGGCCCTTGCCCTTCAGGACGAACCGCGACGGGACGTCGAGCTCGACGACCTCCCACTTCACCTCGCCGTTCAGCCCGAGCACCCGGACCTTGTGCTTGAACGTCACGCCGCGCGCCGCCGTGGTCGGGATGGGTCCGGACCAGCCCTTGTGGAGCGCGAACCACGAGGGCCAGCCCTCGAGGTCGGTGACGACGGCGGCGACGTCCTCCGGGGTGCCGGGGACGTCGCGGCTGCGGGTGATCTCGATCATGGCGGCGACCGTACCGGCGCGCCGCGGCGGCTGCGCGGTCAGACCCCGGCGAGGTCCAGCCGCAGCGCGTCGTCGCCGGGCGCGCGGACGCCCTCGAGGCCCAGGAGGAAGCGCTTGCGCTCCAGCCCGCCGCCGTAGCCGGTCAGCGCGCCGGCGGCCCCGACGACGCGGTGGCACGGGACGACGATCGAGACCGGGTTGCGGCCGTTGGCCAGGCCGACGGCGCGGGCGCCGCCCGGGACGCCGAGGCGCAGCGCGAGCTCCTCGTAGGTCGTCGTGGTGCCGTACGGGACGGTCCGCAGCGCCTCCCAGACCCGGTGCTGGAACGGCGTGCCCGCGGAGACCGCGACCGGGACGGTGAAGTCGCGCAGCTCGCCCGCGAAGTAGGCGCGGAGCTCGGCGACCGCGTCGGCGAGGGCGGCGTCGTCGCGGACGGCGCCCGCGGGCAGCGGCGGCCGGTGGCGGTGGTCCTCCATGTAGAGCCCGCAGAGGCCGTCGTCCGAGCCGACCAGGGTCACCTCGCCCACGGGCGTGGGCGTCGTGCTCCAGCGGTGGTCGGCCATGCGCCGCAGTCTGACGGCGCGGGCGGACCGACCCGTCAGGAGCCCGTGCGCCCGAACGACTCGCGCTCCGCGAGCCGGTTCGCGCGACGCGCCTGCGCCTCGCGCTGCCGGCGCTCGGCCTCCGCGTCGCCCGGATCGATCTCGCGCGGCGGCACCGCCACCGGCCGGCCGTCCTCGCCCAGGGCGACCATGGTGAGATACGCGGTCGAGGTGTGGCGCGTCTCGCCCGTCTGCAGGTTCTCGGCGGTGACGCGGACGCCGACCTCGACCGAGGTGCGCCACGCCGCGTTCACGGTCGCCTCGAGCGTCACGACCTCCCCCACGTCCACCCGGGAGCTGAAGCTCATGCGGTCCATGCCGGCGGTGACGCACCGCGCGCGGCAGTGGCGGACCGCGGCGAGGCCGGCGGCCTCGTCGCAGAGCTTCATGATCGTCCCGCCGTGCACGAACCCCCCGGTGTTCGCGTCCTCCGGACCCATCCACTCCACGAGCGTCGCCTTCATGGGCCACAGCCTCCCACGGGCGCGGGCCGCGGACCGTGCCGGGTCAGGCGGGCAGCGGGACGCCGAGGACGCCGGCGACCGCCCCGATCGCCCCCGCCCCGAGCAGCACGAGCAGGACGCCGGCGCGCCCGCTGAGGAGCGCCACCGCCCCGACGGCGAGGAGGGCGACCTGCCACGGCTCGCCGATCGCGAGCGCCAGCGGCACGGCGGCCCCCAGGATCGCGCCGATCGCCGCGGGACCCGCCCCGTCGAGGAACGCCCGCAGCCGCGCGTCGTGGCGCAGGACGCCGAAGCGCGGGGCCAGCGCGAGGATGAGCGCGAACGACGGGGCGAACGCCACGACGGCCGCCAGCACCGCCCCGCCGACGCCGTGCGCCGCGTAGCCGACGCCGGAGACCGTGTGGACGACCGGGCCCGGGGTGACCTGCCCGAGCGCGACGACGTCGAGGAACCGCACGTCCGTCAGCCAGCCGTGGCGGTCCACGGCGTCGGCGCGCATGAGCGGGATGATCACGAAGCCGCCGCCGTACGACAGCGCGCCGACCTTGAACGCGGTCCACGCGAGCGGCCCGATCCCTCCGGTGCCGCCGATCGCGGCGAGCACCGGCAGCACGACCGGCCAGGCGTGGACGGCCGCCGAGCGCACCGCTCCCCCGCGCCGCCCGAGCTCGACGAGGCCGCACGCGACGAGGACGAGCACGAGCCACGGGCCGGCGAGCGCCGCGGCGAGCGCGCCGAGCGCGACGTAGACCGCCCACCGCAGCGCGCGACCCTCCCGCGCGCGGGCGAGGCTCGGCCCGAGCAGGGACCAGCCCGCGTGCAGCGCGACGGCGGCCACGACGGCGCCGGCCCCCGCCCCCGCGCCGCGGACCGCCGCCGGCGGGGCGCCCGCGAGGAAGAGCGCGGCGAGGGCGATCATCAGCACGAGGCCGGGCAGCACGAACGCCAGGCCGCCGACGAGCCCGCCGACCCGCCCGCCGACCCGCCAGGCGGTGAGGATCGCCAGCTGGCTCGACGCCGGGCCGGGCAGCAGGTTGGTGAACGCGATCGCGTCCTCGAACTCGTCCGGGTCGATCCACCGTTCCCGCACGACGCACCGCTCGCGCAGCATCGCGACGTGGACGGGCGGGCCGCCGAAGCCGAGGAGGCCGATCCGACCCCAGGCGCGCAGGATCGCCGGGAGGCCGACGGTCGCGGACCCGGCCGGCGTCGCGCCCGGCGCGACGGCCGGGCCGTCCGCCCCGGCGGGTGGTCGTGGTGCAGGTGCGGGCACGCGGCGACGGAGCGTAGTCGGCGCCGTGGCGGCGCAGGTGACCCGCGCGTGACGCTCCCCGGTCCGAGCACGACGCCCCGAACCGGGTAACACTGGGGGTGCCATGGACTTCCGCAGCCTCTACCAGCACGGATTCGCCCGGGTCGCGGCGTGCACCGCCCGCGTGGCGATCGCCGACCCGCAGGCCAACGCGGAGGCGGTGCTGCGCCAGGCGCGCGCCTGCTCCGAGGAGGGCGTGGCGGTCGTCGTGCTGCCGGAGCTGACGTTGACGGGCTACTCCATCGAGGACCTGCTGCACCAGGACGCCGTGCTCGACGGCGTCGAGGACGCCCTGCGGACGGTCGTCGACGGCACGGCCGACCTGCTGCCGGTCGTCGTCCTCGGCGCGCCGCTGCGCCACCGCAACCGGATCTACAACTGCGCGGTCGTCGTGCACCGCGGCCGGATCCTCGGGATCGCGCCGAAGTCCTACCTGCCGACCTACCGGGAGTTCTACGAGGCGCGGCAGATCGCCTCGGGCGCCGACGAGCACGGCGAGATCCGCGTCGCCGGCGCCGACGTGCCGTTCGGCCCGGACCTGCTCTTCGCCGCGGACGACCTGCCGGGGCTCGTGATCCACGCCGAGGTCTGCGAGGACCTCTGGGTGCCGGTCCCGCCGAGCGCCGAGGCGGCGCTCGCCGGCGCGACGGTCCTCCTGAACCTGTCGGGCAGCCCGATCACCGTCGGCCGCGCGGAGGACCGCAAGCTCTACGCCCGCTCCGCCTCGTCGCGGTGCCTCGCCGCCTACGTCTACGCCGCGGCCGGGGAGGGCGAGTCGACGACCGACCTCTCCTGGGACGGCCAGACGATGATCTGGGAGAACGGGGTCCTGCTCGACGAGACGGAGCGCTTCCCCGTCGGCGACCGGCGGTCCGTGGCGGACGTCGACCTCGACCTGCTGCGCCAGGAGCGCATGCGGATGGGCACGTTCGACGACAACCGCCGCACCCACGCCGCCCGCACGGACCGGGTCCGGCGCGTCGGCTTCACGCTCGACCCGCCGGACCGCGACCTCGGCCTGCGGCGGGCGCTCGAGCGCTTCCCGTTCGTGCCCGCGGACCGCGAACGGCTCGAGCAGGACTGCTACGAGGCGTACAACATCCAGGTCGCGGGGCTCGTGCAGCGCGGCGGTGCGATCGGCGACCCGAAGATCGTCATCGGCGTCTCGGGCGGCCTCGACTCGACCCACGCGCTCATCGTCGCCGCGAAGGCGATGGACCGCGCGGGCCGGCCGCGGACGGACATCCTCGGCTTCACGCTCCCGGGCTTCGCCACGAGCGCGGGGACGAAGACCAACGCCCACAAGCTCATGGACGCGCTCGGCATCACGAAGGCCGAGATCGACATCACGGACACCGCGACGCTGATGCTGAAGGAGATGGATCACCCGTTCGGGCGCGGCGAGGAGGTCTACGACGTGACGTTCGAGAACGTCCAGGCCGGTCTGCGCACGGACTACCTCTTCCGGATCGCGAACCAGCGCGGCGGCATCGTCCTGGGCACGGGCGACCTGTCGGAGCTCGCGCTGGGCTGGGCGACCTACGGCGTCGGCGACCAGATGTCGCACTACAACGTGAACGCGGGCGTCCCGAAGACGCTGATCCAGCACCTGATCCGCTGGGTGATCGGGTCGGGGCAGTTCGAGGACGACGTGAACGAGACGCTGGCGGCCATCCTCGACACGGAGATCAGCCCCGAGCTCGTGCCCGGCGACGAGCTGCAGTCCACGGAGTCGAAGGTCGGCCCGTACGCGCTGCAGGACTTCACGCTGTTCCACGTCCTGCGCTACGGCTTCCGCCCGTCGAAGATCGGCTTCCTCGCGTCGCACGCGTGGTCCGACGTGGAGGCCGGCGAGTGGCCCCCGCACTTCCCCGAGGCCAAGCGGGCGCAGTACGACGCCGCGGAGATCCGCCGGTGGCTCGAGGTCTTCTGCAGGCGGTACTTCGCCTTCGCGCAGTTCAAGCGCTCCGCGCTGCCCAACGGGCCGAAGGTCTCCGCGGGCGGGTCGCTGTCGCCGCGCGGCGACTGGCGCGCGCCGTCCGACGGCACGGCCGCGGCGTGGCTGCGCGACCTGGACCGCTGGAGCGTCGAGGAGTGGGCGGCCGCGGACTGAGCCGGCGGACCGCCCGCGGGGCGGCCCTCAGCGGGCGGCCCCGTCGCCCGCCCCCGGGACGTGCTCGTCGAGGAAGTCGAGGACGACCCGGGTGACGAGCGGGTGGGTCGGCTCCTCGTTGAAGGCGTGGGCGACGTCGACCTCGGCGTACGTCGCCCCGAGGTCCTCCGCGAGCCGCCGGACGAGCGGGACCGGAGTGATGAGGTCCTGCGTGCCGCCGACGACCAGCGTCGGCGTGGCCGACGGGCCCACGGGCTCGCGGCTGCCGAGCAGCAGGCTCGCGAGGACGACCCACGACTCGTCCGCCCGGAACGCCCGGGCGCGTCGCAGCGTCTCGGCGGTGACGTCGGCGGAGTAGAGGCCGGCGGGCCGGCTGCGGCTCAGACGCGTGGCCACGCGCATGCTCAGCGCGGCGCCGAGCAGCCCGAGGGAGTTGACCGGTCGGCGGAGCGCACCGCCGAGCATGGACCGCACGAGCCCCGTGGGCGGCGCGGGCATGAGCAGCACGAGGCCGGCGAGCTCGTGGCGCCGCGCGGCGCGCAGGCAGGCGAGGCCGCCGAGGGAGTGCCCGACCAGGACGGGCGGGGCGTCCGACGCCCCGATCGCCTCGGCGAGCGTCCGGTCGATCGCCGCCAGCCCGCCCCGGTCGAGCTGCGGCAGGCGCCGGGCGTGCGCGGGCAGGTCGACGATCCGCGTGCGGTGCCCGTGGGCCTCGAGGTCGTCCCGGACGTCGTCGAACGCGGCCCCGGTCGTCCAGGCGCCCGGGACGAGGACGATCGGCGTGGTCCGGGACGGCGCGCCCGTGGTCCGGCCGGGCCCGCCGGGTGCGCGGGCGTCCGCGGAGGTGGTGGGGCGGCGACCGTTTGACACTGTCACATCATGGCACGGCGGCTCAGACGCGGGGCGCGTCGTCGGCCGGGTCCTCCGCGTCGCCCGTCGAGAACCCGCGGCGCGTCATGACGCCCCAGTCCGTGTTGCCGCGGGCGTACTTCCAGAGGCCCCGCAGCCGCCAGGTCACCGTGAGCTGGCGGTAGCCCAGGGGCTCGAGGAGCGCCCACCCCAGCAGCACCAGGGTGTCGCGCCCGCGGCCGTAGCCGCGGTAGGTCCACTCCTCCAGCGCGATCGTCAGGACCGTCATGATCAGGCCCAGGCCGTAGGCCACGAGCAGGAAGAGGACGGCGAACGGCCCGTTCACGCTGCCCGTCGCCAGGCCGAGCGCGAGGCCGAGGATCCCCACGGCCTCCACCACGGGGCCCAGCAGCTCGACCAGCACGAAGTACGGGTAGGCCACGAGGCCGAGCGACCCGTAGCGCGGGCGCAGCGCGACGCCGCGGTGGCGGACGAGCACGTCGGCGAGACCGCGGTGCCAGCGGTCGCGCTGGCGGCCCAGGACGGCCAGGCGGTCGGGCACC
>WLOB01000169.1 GCA_009699505.1 Actinomycetota bacterium
ACGCCCATGACGACGGCCTCGGGGCTCGTCGCGGTGCCGGCGGCCAGCTCGCGGGCGCCCTTCGCGGCGTCGGCCTGCGTCTCCTCGAGCGCCTTGACGGCGTCGGTGAGGGTGCCGCCGAAGCCGCCGCCGGACCCGGCCGCCGGTGCCGCGTCGGGCAGCGGGGCGACCGGCGCGATCGACGCCTGTGGGCCGAGCACCATGCTCGGGTCGATCGGGACGATCACTTCAGGAGGTCCAGGGTGCGGGCGAACATCTGCTTCGCGCTCTGCATGGCGGTCACGTTGGCCTCGTAGGCGCGCGACGCGGCGATCAGGTCGACCATCTCGGTGACGGAGTCGACGGCGGGCATCGCGACGTAGCCGTCGGCGTTCGCGTCGGGGTGCCCGGGGTCGTGGACCAGGCGCGGCGGCGCGTCGTGCTCGACGATGCCGCGGACCTGCACGCCCTCGGGGGCCGTCGCCTCGCCGCGGCGCATCGCGCCCGAGAGCGCGTCGCCGAAGCGGGCGCCGACCTCGGCGCTCTCGAGGACGACGGACTTGCGGCGGTACGGGCCGCCGTCGGCGGTGCGGGTGGTCTGGGCGTTGGCGAGGTTCTCGGCCGTCACGTCCATCTGCGCGCGGCTGGCCGTCAGCGCGGACGCGGAGACGTCGAGCGACCCGAAGAGCCCGGTCATCGGAGGACCTCGGTCGCGGCGGACCGGGTCGGTGCCTGCGTGGTGCGGTGCATCAGCCCTGCCCCGTGATCGCGGTGACGAAGGTGTCCAGGCGACCGCGCGCGACGGCGACGAGCGCCTGCTGGTCCAGCGCGTTCTTCGCCAGCTCGGCGGACTCGCGGTCGAGGTCGATGCCGTTGCCGTCCGCGGAGACCGCGGTGGTGTCGGTCGTCGGGGTGAAGGTCGCGGACTCCGGGTCGCCGACCTGCATCGCCTGGCGCAGGGCCCCGTGGAAGTCGACGTCGCGCCGGCCGTAGCCGGGCGTGTTGACGTTCGCCAGGTTGCCGGCCAGCAGGCTCTGGCGCATGGAGGCGCCCTGGATGGCGCGCTCGAGGGCACCTTGGGTGGGGTCGATCAGGCTCACGGGCAGGGTTCCGTCGGTTCGCGGCCCGTCCATGGACCATGCGATGCCGTCCCGTCCGTGGGACACCCCCGTGATCGGCCGCCCGCGGACCGACTTGAGGGTGGTTGCGAAACGGCCGGCGGCGGTTGCGAAACGCCGCCGGACCGTGCCCGCGAGGGGGTCCGCCGGGAGCCCCGGCCGTCGCCGGGCGGGCTCCGGCGGGCCCGCTCAGCGCGCCATGAGCGCGTCCATGCCCACGGCGGCGGCGAGCACGAGGCGCCGGTCCAGCGCGTGGTCCGGGTCGGCCGTGAAGTCGAGGTCGTAGACGTCGCGCCAGCGCCAGCGGCGACGGCGGTTCTCGCCGATCACGCGGCCGTCGGGGGTGCTGAACTCGAAGTCGTACGCGATCGGCAGCCAGTCGGCGAAGCCGCCGACGTACGGCACGAACCCGATGAGGCGCCGGAACAGCGCCTTGCCGAGGCTCTTCTCGCGGGCGGAGACCTCGACGCCGCCCGCGCTGTCCTGGAGCACGAAGGTCGACCGCAGGAGCGACTTGCCGAAGACCTTGCGGATCGTGCCGATGACGACGCCGCCCGGGCCGGTGATGTCGTAGGTCGCCCGCGGGTCGAACCGCTTGCGCGCCTTGATCCGCAGGAGCTCCTGCTCCTTCGAGTCGTCGGCGAAGAAGCCGATGTCCTCCTTGAACTTGAAGCGCTTCTGCTGGACGAAGCAGAACGGCTCGTCCTCGCCGACGGGCTCCGCGTCGACGACCTCGCCGTCCGTGGCCCCCTCCGCGGGCACGGAGAACTCGTACTGGTTGACCACCAGGCGGATGCGCTGGTGGAGCACGAAGCGGTCGTGCGCGTTGGGGTCGATCATGCGGCGATCGTCGCAGGCCCGGCGGCGGCCGACGGACGGCGTCCACCCCTGGCCCGGGACGGTCGCGCGGACGCCGCCGGGGCCCGCCGTCGGGCCCCGCCCCGGGCCCCCTCGTCCGGCGGGGAGCGGCCGCGCGCCACAACTTTCGGCGCCGGCCGGGGTTCCTACCCCTGAACGCGGCGCCCTCCGGGAGCCGGGCCCCCGCCCGGCGCGTGTCCCCGGCGTCGTTCCTCCGCCCCCTCCGAGGAGCCCTTCTGTGACCGACCTCCGACGGCCTCGCCGACGGGCCGCCCCTGCGGTCCTCGCGGCCCTGCTCCTGCTCCTCGCCGCCACCGGGCTCTCCGTCGCCACGGCCCCCGCGTCGGCGGCCCGGTCGATGACCACGGCGATCGCCGACGACGGCGTCCTGAACGGCCGGCACGGCGACCCCGCGCCGATCGTCGCCGAGTGGCGGGCCGCCGGCGTCCAGAACGTCCGCCTCTTCGCGCAGTGGTCGCACATCGCCCCGGACCACGAGGCGCAGCGGCCGCCGGCCGGGTTCGACGGGGACGCCGAGGGCGCCTACGACTTCCGCGACCTCGACCGCAAGATCGACCTCGTCCGCCGGAACGGCATGACGGTGACCCTCGTCGTCACGGGCCCCGGTCCCGTGTGGGGCTCGCTCGAGCCGCAGCGGCGCAACAACCGCTGGCGCCCGAGCCCCAGGATGTTCGGTGCGTTCGCCACCGCCGTGGCCTCGCACGTCGCCGACCGGGTGCAGGACTACGTCGTCTGGAACGAGCCGAACGTCGCGACCTGGCTCCAGCCGCAGAACCTCTGCACGGGCACGCGGTGCCGCGTCTACTCGCCGCACCTCTACCGCAAGCTCGCCGCCGAGGGCCACGCCGCGATCCGCGCGGAGGACCCGACGGCGACCATCGCCCTCGGCGCCACGTCCTCGCGCGGCGACCGCTTCCTCACCCGCACGAACGGCACGACGCAGCCGCTGGTCTTCCTCCGCGAGCTCGCGTGCGTCGACGCGAGGTACCGCGAGAAGCGCACGGGCGACTGCCGCGGCTTCCGGGCACCGAAGGCGAACGTCCTGGCCTACCACCCGCACTCGAGCCGGTACTCCCCCGCGTACCGCTCGCCGCGGTCCGGCGACGCCCGCATGGGCGACCTCGGCCGGCTCACCGCCGTCGCCGACCGGCTGACGCGGGCCGGGCGCCTCGACGTCGTCGGCGCGTCGCGGTTCCCGCTGTGGCTCGACGAGTACGCCTACGAGACCAACCCGCCCGACCGGGTGCGCGGCGTGTCGTTCGCGAAGCAGGCCGCCTGGTCGCAGTGGGGCTGGTGGACCGCCTGGAAGCACCCCCGCGTCCAGATGCTCGCCCAGTACGAGTGGATCGACGAGCGCAACGGCGACGACGCGAGCTCCGATCCGACCGGCTGGCAGTCCGGCCTCTACACGAACGCCCGCCGCGCCAAGCCGCTGGCGCAGGCCTTCCCCAACCCGATCTTCGGCTGGCGCACGTCCCGGAGCGCGTCCGTGTGGGGGCAGGTCCGCACCGCCCGCGGCCGGATCGACGTCCGCCTGCAGCGCGCAGGCGGCTCGGGCTGGAAGGCCTACCGGACCGTCCGCACCGACTCCCGCGGCACCTTCACCGTCCGCGTCCCGCGCTCCTCGAGCGCGAGATACCGCTTCACCTACGTCTCGCCCGAGGGCGGCGCCACCAGGACGAGCCTGTCCACGGCGCTGCGCCGGCGCTGAGTCCTCCCCCGACCCCAGGACCCCGATGACCCACACGAACCGACCGACGACCTCCCGCGTCCTCCTCGCCGCCGGGCTCGCCACGCTGGCGACCGCCGCCGCGGCGCCCGCGGCAGGCGCCACGACCTGGGGGCTCGCCGACCAGAAGGCGTCGACGTTCACCCACCCCGCGTTCCAGGAGCTGCGGAGCGCCGGCATGAAGACCGCGCGCTACACCGTCCGCTACGACGCGCTGCGGTACAAGAACTCGCGATCGCTGAAGTACCACGCCGAGAACCTCGACGCGTGGCTGAAGGCCGCCGACGCCGCGAACGTCCGGCCGCTCGTGACCTTCTGGGTCACCGCCTCCAACTCGCGCTCGCTGAAGAAGCGGATCTCCGCGTCGCGCTTCCGCACGGAGTTCAAGCGCTTTCGCAAGGCGTACCCCGAGGTCCGCGACTTCTCGCTCTCGAACGAGCCCAACCTGACCGGTCCGTACAAGCGCGACCCCGGCGCGCTGGGCCGCCTCTACCGCACCATCAGCAAGGACCTGCGGGGCTGCGGGAGCTGCCGGCTGCTCGTCGGCGACCTGCACCTCACGTCGGGGAAGGCGACCGCCGACTACGCCCTGAAGGTCCGCCGCGCGGCGAAGATGCCCATCCGCATCTGGGGCCTGAACAACTACAACGACGTGAACGACCGGCGCTCGACCCAGACCGCCCGCTTCCTCCGTTCGAGCGCCGTGCGCAACGCGAAGGTGTGGATCACGGAGTCCGGCGGCGTCTACGCCCGCAAGTCCTCCTCCGAGCGGAAGAACCCGTTCCTCGCCCAGCGGCGCAAGGCCACGAGCGACGGCGCCCGCGAGAGGTACCAGTACGACGCGACGCGCTACCTCAACACGATCGCCAAGCGGTACAGGCGCCAGATCCAGCGGGTCTACGTCTACCAGCTGCAGTCCGAGCCCAACCCGACCTGGCGCCCCGGCAGCCGCAACGGCTCGTGGGACTCCGGCCTGCTCGACCCGCGCGGCCAGGAGCGCCGCTCCTTCGGGTACGTCGTCAAGCACGTCCTCTGACCGACGGGCGGTCCCGGGCCGACCGGCGCGATCCGCCACGACGGGCCGCGATCGGCTCCCGGCGGGCGCGTGAGCGCGTCAGGCGCCGGGGCGCGTCGGACACGCGGCCGCGTCAGGCGCGGTGCTCGGCGCGCCCGCCGGCGATCCCCGCCGACGCGACGCCCGCGCCGTAGCCCGCCGCGGTGCGGCGGCCCGTCGCCGACCGGGCCAGCTCGTCGCCGATGCGGTCCCGCAGGTCCCCGAGCAGCACCCCGAGCTGCGCCTGCACGCCGGCCGCCCGCGCCAGCGCGGGTCCGGCGTCGGCGTCGGGGACCGCCGGCAGGGCCTCGACGACGGCCGACCAGTCGTCGACGAGGCGCTCGACCAGCTCGACGTCGCCGGTGCCGGCGGCCACGAGGAGCCGCGTGCCGAGCGCGTCGAGCTCCGCGTACCGCGGGCTCATCCGGAGATCGCGGCGAACGCGCCGCGCAGCTCGGCCGCCTGGCTGATGACGTGCCGCAGCTTCGTCGGGTCCTGCTCGACGCGCGCGGCGTCGAGGTGCCGGCGCCAGAAGCCGTAGATCTCGGCGAGCCGGCCGGAGATCTCGCCGCCGCGCTCGTGGTCGAGCGTGACCTGGAGCTCGGAGATGATCGCCTCGGCGCGCTGCATGCGGGCGGAGGCGGTGGCGCGGTCGCCGTCCTCCATCGCGGCGGCGGCCTGGCGCAGGAAGCGCCCGATCCCGTCGTACAGCATGACGACGAGCCCGGCCGGCGACGCCGTCAGGACGGCGTTGTCGCGGTAGGCGTCTCGGGCGGCTCGGGGGGCGGCGTAGCTGGACACGTCCCGGTTCTCGGACGGAGCCGCCGAGTCTGAAGGTCACCTCGACGACTGGAGGGCGCCGAGCTGCCCGGTGAGCCACGACCGCTGGTCGTTGAGCTTCGAGATCGTCGCCTCGAGCGACGCGAACTGCGCCTTCAGGACCTCCTGGCGGGCGGTCAGCCGCGCGTCGAAGGCGTCCATCCGCTTGCCCAGGGCCGTCACCTCGTCGCCGACGAGCGCGATGCGCTGCGTCAGCGAGCCGCTCGCGCCCGTGTAGGAGCCGAGGGTCGCCACGAGGTCCTTCACGACGCCCGGCGACGCGGTCAGCGTCGCCCGGACCTTCGCGGGGTCCGCCGTCAGCGCGGCGTTCAGCTTCGTCGTGTCGAGGGAGAGCCGGCCCTGCACCGCGTCGGCGGAGTACGTGCCGGTGCCCGACGCCTTGCCGGTCGAGATGCCGAGCTCCTCGAGCGGCAGGCTCGAGAGCCCGCCCGTCACCTGCACCATCGCGCCGCGCAGCTGGGTCTGCAGCGCGTTCAGCGCCAGGTCGCCGCCGAGCGCGCCCTTCGACGTCGGGGTGACGTTCGTCGTGGTCCGCAGCAGGTCGATCGCGGCGTTGTAGGCGTCGACGAAGTCCTTGGCGACCTTGCCGACGGCGTCGGCGTCCGCCCCCGGCGCTGAGACGTTGATCGTGGTGCCGGCCAGGTCGACGCCGCGCAGCGCCAGGCGCACGCCGGGGATGACGTTCTCGAGCGTGTTCGTGGGCGACGTGCGCACGACGCCGTCCAGCCGGACGGCCGCGTCGAGGCCTGCCGTGGTGCGCTCGTCGGCGAGGACCCCGGCCGCCGTGGCGGTGAACCCGCTGGCGGCCCCGGTCGCGCGGCTCGCGAACGACACCCGCTCCTGCCCGTCGACGGTGCTGACCGACGCGACGACGTGCAGCGACGGATCGCCGTTGATCCGGGCGACGAGGTCGGAGGCCGCCTCTCCGGCGTTCACGGCGATCGCGTCGTTCCACCCGGCGCCGGCGACGGCGATGGTCGACGCGGCCGCGGGCGCGGTCCAGGCGTAGTCCGCCTGGGCGGAGCGGGCGAGCCGGTCGACCTGCAGCGCGTAGCCGCCGGTCGGCGCGCCCGAGACCATCGTCGCGGTGGCCGTCGCCGCGTTGCCGACGGCGACCTGCTGCTTGTTGCCGAAGACCGTGGGGTCCGAGAGCGCCTGCGCGGCGGTGCCGAGCTTCTTCAGGGCGTCCGAGACCGCCTGCAGCGCGTTCTTGGCCGTCAGCTGCGCGGTCTGCTGGCTGGCGATCCGGGTGCGGGGCTGCCGCTCGATCGCCATCAGGTTGTCGATGAGCGCGCCGGTGTCCAGGCCCGTCGCCAGACCCGTGAGGTTGATGGCCACGGCTCAGGCCTCCCGGTCCACGTGGGCCGCGGCGCCATCCCGTGCGGGGTCCTCCGCCGGGTCCGCCGGGTCCGGCGCGCGGCCGGAGGCCACGTCGAAGAGCTCCGCCGCGCCGATCTCGCGCCGGGTCCCGTTCTCCCCGACGAGCTCGATCCGCAGGCCGGACGCCCCCGTCTCGAACGACACGGAGGCGCCGGCGGCGCGGAGCGCCTCCAGGTGCGCCATCGCGGCGTCGACCTCGGCGAGCACGTCGTCGGGCGGGGAGGCGGGGATCCCGTCGAACGACGCGGCCTCCTGTGCGGAGACCGGGGCGTCCTCGACGGGCGACCGCTCCCGGCGGCGGCCCTCCAGGGGCGCCGCGGGGGCGATGCGCGTCGTGCGGTCGGTTAGGTCGATGGGATCGCTCATGGGGACAGGCCGCCCCCGAGGTCCCACGCCTGCGGATCAGGACGTGGGCGTCGACTGCGGTACCCCTCTGATCGGCGGCCCACGGGGAACCTTGATGCATGGGACGCCGTACCACGCGGATCCGGCTCCCGACCCGGCCTCAAGGGCCCGCGGTCGCGGCCGATCACCGGACGCATGGACCGTGGTCTCTACGTCGCCGCCGCCGGGATGCGGGCCGAGCAGGTCCGCCAGGACCAGCTCGCGAGCGACCTCGCCAACGCCGCGACGCCCGGGTACAAGCGGGATCGCACGATCCAGTCGTCCTTCGGCGACGTGCTGCTCTCGAACACCCGCACCGGCGCGGCCGTCGGCCGCGTCGGCCTGGGGCCGTACGCCGTGGAGACCGCGACGGACATCCGTCCATCCGCGGCGCGCGAGACGGGGGAGCCGCTCGACTTCGCCGTCGAGGGCGACGGCTTCTTCTCCGTGCGGACCGACGACGGCGTCCGCTACGCCCGCGCGGGACGCTTCACGGCCGCGCCGGACGGCACCCTGACCGACCCGTCGGGCAACGCCGTGCTCGGCCGCGACGGCGCCCCGGTGCGGGTCGGGGCCGACGGCACCGTGCCGGCCGACCGGCTCGCCGTGACGCTCCTGACCGACCCGGTCAAGCGCGGCGACGGCCTCTTCGAGGGCACCCCCGGCGGGCCCGGGACCGCCGGGCCCGTGCGCGCCGGGTTCCTCGAGTCCTCCGGGGTCGACCCGACCCGCGCGATGGTCGACATGATCGCGTCGCTCCGGGCCTTCGAGGCCGGCCAGAAGTCGATCACCACGATTGACGAGACCCTCGGCCGCGCCGCCTCGCAGGTCGGCTCGGCCACCGGCTCCTGACGCCCGTCCGGCCCGCCCGCCGGACCTCAAGAACCCGGGACGACGGCCGATCACCGGGGCGCCGCCGGCTTCCTCGCGCGGCCGACCGAAGGACCCCAGGATGCTCCAAGGCCTCTACGCCGCCGCCGCCGGGATGACGGCCCAACAGACCCGCATGGACGCCGTGTCGAACGACCTGGCGAACCTCAACACGGAGGGCTACAAGGGCTCGCACCTCGCGTTCCGGGACCTGCTCTACGTGCGCGACGGCGTCGAGGGCGTGCAGGTCGGCTCGGGCGCCGGGGTCTCCGACCTCGGCCGCAGCCGCGCGCCGGGCGTCCTGCGCGAGACGGGACGGTCCCTGGACGTCGGCCTCGCGGGCCGCGGGTACCTCGAGGTCACGACGCCCGGCGGCGACCCGGCGCTCACGCGC
>WLOB01000017.1 GCA_009699505.1 Actinomycetota bacterium
CGCCAAGGCGATCAACGACGCGGTCGGCATCGAGCACGGCCTGATGACGACGATCCACGCCTACACGGGCGACCAGCGCCTGCTCGACGCGCCGCACAGCGACCTGCGCCGCGCCCGCGCCGCCGCCGTCAACCTGATCCCGGCGTCCACCGGCGCCGCGAAGGCCGTCGGCCTGGTGCTGCCCGAGCTCAACGGCAAGCTCTCCGGCTTCGCCGTCCGCGCCCCCGTCCCGACCGGCTCCGTCGTCGACCTGACGATCCGCACCGCCAAGGAGACGACGGTGGAGGAGATCAACGCCGCCGTCAAGGCCGCCGCCGACGGCCCGATGAAGGGCATCCTCGCCTACACCGAGGACCCGATCGTCTCCACGGACATCACCCAGGACCCGCACAGCTCGATCTTCGACTCGCTGCTGACGGTCGCGATGGACGGCCGCATGGTCAAGGTCGTCTCCTGGTACGACAACGAGTGGGGCTACTCCAACCGCGTCGTCGACCTCGTCGGCCGCGTCCTCTAGCCGACCGAGGCACCTCCGGGCCCGGCACCGACCACGGTGCCGGGCCCGGTCTCTTCCCACCACCCTTCGACGAACGAGCACCCGGAACCCCATGACGCCCGACGCCGCGACCTCGCCCATCCGCACCCTCGAGGGCCTCGACGTCGCGGGGAAGCGCGTCTTCGTCCGGGTCGACTTCAACGTCCCGCTGGCCTCCGAGCCGCCCGCGGACTCGAACGCCCCGGACGAGCAGATCACGGACGACACCCGCATCCGGGCGGCCGTCCCGACGATCGAGAAGCTGCTCGCCGACGGCGCCGCGCTCGTCCTCGCCGCCCACCTGGGCCGGCCGAAGGGCGTCGACCCCAAGCTCTCGCTCGCGCCCGTCGCGGCCCGCCTGCAGCAGCTGCTCGGCGAGCGCGTCACGCTCGCCCCGTCCGTCGTGGGCGACGAGGTCACCGCCGCCGCCCAGGCGCTGGAGCCCGGCGTCGAGGGCCGCCGCGTCCTCATGCTCGAGAACGTCCGCTACGAGGACGGCGAGACGACGAACGACGAGGGCCTCGCCAAGGCCTACGCCGCCCTCGCCGACGGCGTCTTCGTCAACGACGCGTTCGGCGCCGCGCACCGCGCGCACGCCTCCACGGAGGGCGTCGCCCACCACGTCGAGCACGCCGCCGCCGGTCTGCTGCTGCAGGGCGAGGTCGAGACCCTCGAGGGCATCCTCGAGAACCCCGGTCGCCCGCTCGTGGCGATCGTCGGCGGCGCGAAGGTGACGGACAAGATCGGCGTCATCGACGCGTTCCTCGACCGCGCCGACACGGTCCTCATCGGCGGCGCCATGGCGTTCCCGTTCTTCAAGGCGCAGGGCCACGACGTCGGCTCGTCCCTCTGCGAGGAGGCCGGCGTCGAGCCCGCCGCCCGTGCGCTCCGCGACGCCGAGGCCAAGGGCTGCCGCCTCCTGCTGCCGAGCGACCTGTCGCTCGGCCGCGAGTTCTCCGCCGACACGGAGCAGCAGGACCTCGACGGCGTCGACACCCCCGACGGCTGGATGGGCCTCGACGTCGGCCCGAAGACCGCGCAGGCCTACCGCGAGGAGATCCTCTCGGCCGGCTCCGTCTTCTGGAACGGCCCGATGGGCGCCTTCGAGCTCGCCCCGTTCGAGCCCGGCACCCGCACGGTCGCCGAGGCCGTCGCCGAGACGAAGGCCACCACGGTGGTCGGCGGCGGCGACTCCGCCGCGGCGCTGCAGCAGTTCGGCCTGGGCGACCAGGTCACCCACCTCTCCACGGGCGGCGGCGCGTCGCTCGAGCTGATCGAGGGCAAGACGCTCCCGGGCGTCGAGGTCCTCCGCGGCTCCTAGCCGCGCCCCCGGTCCGGCCCTCGGGGCGGACCGGCACCCTCCCCGTTCGCGCCGCGCGGGGAGGGGGAACCAGGACCCCCGCGGGTCCGTCCGGCCGTCGACGCGGCGGCCGGCAGGCGCAGCACCGCAGCACGTACCGCCCCACCCGAACCACCGAGGTCCTCGATGTCCCGCACCCCGTTCGTCGCCGGCAACTGGAAGATGCACAAGACGATCGCCGAGGCCGAGGAGTTCATCACCGGCCTGCTGCCGCTCGCCGGCGCGGTCGACGACGTGCAGATCGGCGTCTGCGTGCCGTTCACTGCGATCCAGGCCGTCGTCGACTCGACCCGCGGCTCGTCCATCGAGGTCTACGCGCAGAACGTGCACCACGAGCCCAGCGGCGCGTTCACGGGCGAGATCTCGCTGGCGATGCTCGACGAGCTCGAGGTCCACGGCGTCGTCGTCGGCCACTCCGAGCGCCGCCAGTACTTCAACGAGACCGACGCGGCACTCCGTGCGAAGGTCCCCGCGATCCTGGCCGCCGGCCTGACGCCGATCCTCTGCTGCGGCGAGACGGACGAGCAGCGCGAGGCGGACGAGACCGAGGCCGTCCTGCGCACGCAGGTCGTCGAGGGCCTGGCCGACGTCGCCGACGAGGACCTCGCGAAGGTCACGATCGCGTACGAGCCGATCTGGGCGATCGGCACGGGCAAGGTCGCCACGCCCGAGCAGGCGCAGGAGACCTGCGCGTACGTGCGCTCGCTCGTCGCGGAGCGCTCCGGCGAGGCCGCCGAGGCGATCCGCATCCAGTACGGCGGGTCCGTCAAGCCGGGCAACGCCGCGGAGCTGCTCGCCCTCCCCGACGTCGACGGCGCGCTCGTCGGCGGGGCCGCGCTGGACCCCGAGTCGTTCGCCGGGATCATCGAGGGCGCCCGCGCATGAGTGAGGTGCCGTCGGTCGCCCTCGTCATCCTCGACGGCTTCGGGCTGGCGCCCGACGGTCCCGGGAACGCGGTCTCGCTCGCGTCGACGCCGACGTTCGACGGCCTGTGGGAGCGCTTCCCGCACGCGCAGCTCATCGCGTGCGGTCCCGCGGTCGGCCTGCCGGAGGGCCAGATGGGCAACTCCGAGGTCGGCCACATGAACCTCGGCGCCGGCGCCGTGGTCAAGCAGGACCTCATGCGCATCGACGAGGCCGTCTCGGACGGGTCGATCGCCGCGACGGAGGCGATCCGCCGCGCGCTCACCGGCCCCGACGGCGACGGGCAGGCCGGACGGCGCGTCCACCTGATCGGCCTCGTCTCCGACGGCGGCGTCCACTCCTCGATGGAGCACCTCCACGCGCTGATCCGCGCGGGCGTCGAGGGCGGCGTGTCCGACCTGGTCATCCACGCGTTCACCGACGGGCGCGACACGCTGCCCAAGGGCGGCGCCGGCTTCCTGCAGACCGTGCAGGAGTGGGCCGACGAGGCGTCGACCGACGCGACGCGGGTGCGCATCGGCTCCGTGATCGGCCGGTACTTCGCGATGGACCGCGACCAGCGCTGGGACCGCGTGCAGCAGGCCTACGACCTGCTCGTCCACGGCACCGCGTTCCACCACGCCGACACCGCCGTGCAGGCGGTCCGGGACGCCTACGAGCGGGACGAGACGGACGAGTTCGTCGCCGCGACGAGCGTCGGCGACGAGGCCACGATCCGCCCCGGCGACGCGGTGGTCGTCACGAACTTCCGGCCCGACCGGGTGCGCGAGATCACCCGCGCGCTGGCCGAGCCCGGCTTCGACGAGATCGACCGCGGGCACGTGGAGGGCCACCCGGACGGCGAGCCCGTGGTGGCCGTCGACGACTACGTCTGCATGACGACGTACAAGGCCGACTGGCCCTACCCGGTCGCCTTCCCGCCCCGCCTGCCCGAGGTCACCCTCGCCGACGTGATCGAGGCGGCCGGCGCCGCCCAGGTCCACGTCGCCGAGACGGAGAAGTACCCGCACGTCACGTACTTCTTCAACGGCGGGATCGAGGACGAGCACCGGCAGGAGTACCGGGACGTCGTCCCGAGCCCGCGCGACGTGGCCACGTACGACGAGAAGCCGCAGATGTCCGCGCGCGAGGCGGCCGACGCGTTCATCCGGCTCTGGGGCGAGCACGGGCCGCGCTTCGGGATCATCAACTTCGCCAACCCCGACATGGTCGGCCACACCGGCTCGATCCCCGCGGCGGTCGAGGCGATCGAGTTCGTGGACGGCTGCCTGGCCGACGTCGTGCGGACGGTCACCGAGTCCGGCGGCGTCCTGCTCGTGACCGCGGACCACGGCAACGCGGACAACATGCTCGAGCCCGACGGCTCGCCGAACACGGCGCACTCGCTGAACCCCGTGCCGTTCGTCCTCACGCGGGAGGGGACGGCGCTGCGCGACGAGGGGATCCTCGCCGACGTCGCCCCGACCGTCCTGCACCTGCTGGGCATCGACCAGCCCGCCGCGATGACGGGCGAGTCGATGGTCGTCGCCGACTGACGGGTCCGCCCGCCCCGGACGTCCGGGGCGGGACCCGCCCGCCGCCTAGCGCGGGTCGCGCAGCGGCTGCAGCAGCCGGGCGATCTGGGCCAGCCGCGCGCCCTGCGCCTTGCCGGCCGCCACGACCTCGTCCGGGATGGCATCGGTGCCGCCGGCGCTGGGGTAGCTCGTGCCGTACGGGTTGCCGCCGGCGGAGTACGGGTCGGCGCTCGTGTAGCCCGTCGGGACGATGATCGCGCCCCAGTGGGAGAACACGTTGTTGAGCGTGAGGATCGTCGACTCGTTGCCGCCGTGGGCGTTCGAGGCGGACACGAACGCGGTCGCCGCCTTGTTCGCGAGCAGGCCCTGCTGCCACTGCGGCCCGAGGGAGTCGATGACCTGCTTGAGCTGGGCGCTCGGCGTGCCGTACCGCGTGGGGGTGCCCAGCGCGTAGCCCTCCGCCCAGACGAAGTCGTCCGGCGTGACGTCGGGGACGTCGACCTCGTCGAGGTGCGCCTTCCAGGCGGGGTTGGAGGCCACGGCCTCCGGCGGCGCCAGCTCGGGGGCGCGACGCAGCCGCACCTCGGCCCCGGTCGACTCGGCGCCGGCCGCGACGGCCTGCGCGATCTGGTGGACGTTGCCGGTCGACGAGTAGTAGGCGACCAGGATGTTCGTGCTCACGATGACCTCCGTGACGGGGGTGGAGCCTGACGCGTACCCGCGTGGGGTGGTCCGATGCACTTGCCCCTGCAACAATGTGGGGATGGCGACACCGCAGGTCCGCACAGACACCCGTCTCCTCGGCGACCGCGAGCTCGCCGCGTGGCGCGGGATGCTGCGGTCCTACGTCCTCCTGCAGCGCGAGCTCGAGCAGGGCCTCGAGGAGCGCCACGGCCTGCAGCACTCGACGTACGAGGTGCTCATGCACCTCTCGGACGCCCCCGACGGCCGGATGCGCCTCTCCGACCTCGCGAAGCTCGCGGTGCTCAGCCGCAGCGGCCTCACGCGCCTGATCGACCGGCTCGAGAAGGACGGCCAGGTCGTCCGGGAGCGCTGCGCGACGGACGCCCGCGGCTACTTCGCCGTGCTGACGGCCGAGGGCCGCGCACGCGTCGAGGAGGCGCGGGGCGAGTACCTCGACGAGGTCCGCAGCCGCTTCCACGACCTCATGACGCCGGAGGAGCAGCAGGTCCTCGGCACGGTGTGGACGAAGATCCTCGACCGCCTCGAGCCCGGCCTCAAGCCGTAGGCGGACGCACCCAGGGGCGCTGAGCCGTCACGGGACGCGGCGCCGCCGGCCCCGTCACCGGCTCGGCGAGCGACGCGGCGCGCCCCGCGGCGCCGCGCGTACGATGGGCCCGCATGCCGGACGCCCCCGATCCCACGCCCTCGCTCGACGCGCCGCCGCGCCCCGCGGCCGAGCGGCCGAAGGAGGTCTTCCGGATCGTCGCCCGCGCCGAGGAGGACGGGCACCGCGCCCGCGCCGGCGTGCTCACGACCGCCCACGGCGAGATCCGCACCCCGGGCTTCGTGCCGCTGGCGACGAAGGCCACCGTCCGCGGGATGCTGCCGAGCGAGATCCGCGACCTCGGCTACGACATCGTCCTGGGCAACACGTTCCACCTCATGCTCTCGCCCGGCGCGGAGCACATCAAGGAGCGCGGCGGCCTCCACGAGTTCATGGGCTGGGACGGCCCGATCATCACCGACTCGGGCGGGTTCCAGGTCTTCTCGATGGGCCACGGCACCGTCGCGGACGAGATCAAGGGCCGCACGAAGGGCAAGGGCCTGCGCGGCCACGGGCGCATCGACGCGATCGAGGAGCAGGGCGTCCGCTTCCGGTCGCACATCGACGGGTCGAAGCAGCTGCTCTCGCCCGAGCGGTCGATGGAGGTCCAGGCCGCCCTGGGCACCGACCTCGCCGTCGTCTTCGACGAGTGCACCCCGTTCAACGTCGACCGGGAGTACACCGCCCGGTCGACGGAGCGCACCCACCGCTGGCTCGAGCGCTGCCTGACGTTCCACGAGCAGCACGCCCCGGACTGGCAGCTCGTCTACGGCATCGTCCAGGGCGGCGTCTACCAGGACCTCCGCGTCGAGGCGACGGAGCTCGTGGCGTCCTCCCGGGTCGACGCGGTCGCGATCGGCGGCTCGCTCGGGGAGCACAAGGACCAGATGAACGAGGTCGTCGGCTGGGCGACCGCCGCGCTCGGCGGCGCGCACGAGCGAAAGCCTCGGCACCTGCTCGGCATCGGCGAGATCGACGACCTCGTCCGGGGCGTCGAGCAGGGCATCGACACGTTCGACTGCGCGATGCCGACGCGCCTGGGCCGCCACGGCATGGCGCTCGTGCCCGACCCGGACAAGCGCTGGCGCGTGGACCTGAACCAGGCGCGGTGGAAGACGAGCGACGAGCCGATCTGCGAGGGCTGCCCGTGCCCCGCGTGCGCCCACGGCTTCACCCGGGCGTACCTGCGCTACCTCGTCCACACGAAGGAGCTGCTGGGCATGCGGCTCCTGACCCAGCACAACCTGGCGTTCGTCTCGCGCGTCATGCAGCGCCTGCGCCAGTCGATCATCGACGGCCGGCTGACGGAGGAGGCCGCCGCGATCCGCGGCGGCATCATGCCGTAGGGCTCGCGGCCCGGCTACTTCGTGTTGTCCTCGATGAGCTTCCGCACGTCGTCGATGACCTTGCCCGGCGTGTCGCCGCTGATCTCGCGGAGCTTCGGCGCCACCTGCTGCGAGAACACGTAGTAGATCCCGCCGCCGACGATGGCGGCGAGGATCAGCATGATCGTCAGCGTGCGGGCCAGGCGGCCGAGGCACCCGCCGCCGCTGCGACGGGCCTTCGGCGGCTGCTGGTCCTGCACCCAGGCGCCGGGCTGGGCGACGCGGCCGGTCGGCTGCGTGCGGCGCGGCTCGCGGACGGTGCGGGCGGGGACGGCCGGGCGGTCCTGGGTGACCGGCGCGCGGCGGGCCGCGGCGGGCTGCACCCGGGTGCGCTGGTCGTCCTCGTCGTCGACGGGGTCGAAGTCGCGCTCGATCTCGTCGATCGCCCCGCGGGGGACGATCGCCGTGGCCCCCGTGAACGGGCCGGTGACGGGGGCGACCCGCGTGCGGTCCTCGTCCGTGGACGGTCCGACGCCGGCCAGGCCGTCGTCGAGCGCCCCGGCGTAGCTCTCCGCGCTCGGGTAGCGCATCTCCGGCTCGAGGCTCAGGGCGCGATCGACGACGAGGCCGATCTCGGGCGGGACCTCGGCGTTCAGCTGGTCCAGGAGCGGCGGCGCCTCGCGCTGCTGCTTCAGGGCCAGCGCCGCGAGCGAGGCCGCCTCGTACGGCAGCCGCGCGGCGAGCATCTGGTAGGTGACGACGCCGAGCGCGTAGATGTCGGCCGCGGGGCCGACGTCGCCGCCGGTGGCCTGCTCCGGCGCCAGGTAGCTCGCCGTTCCGACGACGGAGCCGATCTGCGTGATCGAGCTCTCCTCGGCCATCGCCTTGGCGATGCCGAAGTCGGCGATCTTCACCGTGCCGTCCTCGGCCAGCAGGATGTTGCCCGGCTTGACGTCCCGGTGGATCACCCCGTTGCGGTGCGCGTAGTCCAGCCCGCGGGCGGCCTGCCCGACGATCGAGATCGTCTCGGGGACCGAGAGGTAGCCGCGCGCGTGCAGGAGCTCCGCGCCGGACTGGCCCCGCACGGCCTCCATCACGATGAAGTACCGGCCGGAGTCGTCGTCGAAGCCGAAGTCGAAGACCTGGACGATGTTGTTGTGGACGAGGCGCGCGGCCGACAGCGCCTCGCGGCGGAACCGCGAGACGAACTGGCGGTCGTCCGCGAGGTGCTCGGCCAGCAGCTTGACGGCCACGTGGCGCTCGAGCCGGCGGTCGAACGCGAGGCGCACGGTGGACATGCCACCGCTGCCGAGGCGCTCGCCGAGCTCGTAGCGGCCCGAGAGGAGGTCCGTGCTCACCCGCCGCCCCGGCTCTCCATGCGCTTGCGCAGGTCCTTCAGGCGCTTCTCGAGCTCCTTGGCGCCCTTCGGGCCCTGCCCGCGCGAGCGCTCGCTCGCCCCGGGGCCGTCGACGCCGGGGACCACGCCACCGGAGTCGTCGTCGCCTCCGTCGTCGTCGCCGCCCGGCGTCTCGGGCTCCTCCGGATCCGTCGTCGGGGGCTCGATCGGCGTCACCGTGCCCGGGTCCTCCGTCGGGGTCGTCGGGGTCGTCGGCTCGACGGGCGCGGTCGGCTCGACGGGCGCGGTGTCCGTCGGCGTCGTGGTCGTCGTGTCGGGCGCGGTGGTCGTCGGCGTCCGCGGCTCGCAGTCCGTCCCGACGCGGTCCGAGAGCTCCTGGAAGCCGGTCCGCAGGCGGTCGCGCAGCTCGGCGTCGACGTCCGTCGGGAGGTCCTCGACGCGCGTGATGCCGTCGCGGGCCGCGGCACGCGCCTCGTCGCAGCGGCCGTCGTCGATGGCGGTCTGCACCTTGCCCAGGCTGGCCTGCAGGTCGGAGGCGGTGCTGCCGTCGAGCAGGCTGGAGCCACCGCACCCGGTCAGGGCGACGGCCGCGCAGCTCAGGGCGACGGGGACGGAACGGCGAAGGCGCATCAGGGGGACGATCGGGGGAAGGCTACCGGCCGACGCCGAGGCGGTCGGCCAGCGAGGTGGGGAGTCCGGCGTCGCGGATGGCCTGCTGCGCACCGCCGACGTCGTAGCGCACGCGGTGCCAGGCGACCCGGCCGTCGTAGGGGTGCAGCTCCATCCAGGCGGCACGGGGGTCCTCGTCGCGTGGCTGGCCGACGCTGCCGGGGTTCAGGAGCCACCGCTGGGCCCCGATCTGCGCCTCGTCGCCGTGGGTGCGGCGCTGCGGCACGACGGGCCGGTTGCCGTCGCGGGCGAAGGAGAGCGGCACGTGGCTGTGGCCGATGAGCGCCACCTGCTCCTGGAA
This sequence comes from Actinomycetota bacterium, assembly GCA_009699505.1. Lineage (GTDB taxonomy): Bacteria > Actinomycetota > Thermoleophilia > Solirubrobacterales > Solirubrobacteraceae > Patulibacter. The sequence continues at coordinate 9,274 of WLOB01000017.1, forward strand.
CGCGTCGAGGGACGCCTCGGCCTGCGCGGCGGTCAGCACGTACTCCCAGACGGGGTGCAGCGGGCTGCCGTGGGCGAGCAGGAACGACTGCGCGGTGCCGTGGGGCCTGAGCGACCCGAGCCAGGCGCGGTGCTCCGGCGTCAGGTGCTCGCCGGTCCACGTCGCGGACGCCTGCGCGTCGGCCGTGAAGCTCTCCGTGGAGAGGGCCCCGATGGCCGCCAGATCGTGGTTGCCGGCGAGGCTGACCGACGCGAAGCTCCGGACCGCGGCGCAGCACCCGTCGGGGTCGGCGCCGTAGCCGACGACGTCGCCGAGGCACCAGACCTCGTCGCAGCCGCGGTCGTCCGCGTCGGCGAGGACGGCGTCGAGCGCGTGGCGGTTGCCGTGGATGTCGGAGATGACGGCGACGTGCATACTCGGGCGATGGCGTCGGTGCGGATCCTCGGGCGGTGCGACGGCGGGACGCCGGTGCTCGCGCGGGATCGCGCTGGGCGGAGCGTCGTGGCCTGCCCGCGACGTGCCCGGACGAGGGGACGGGATCCGCTCGCCGACGGCGAAGCGTACCCGACCCCCGGGAGCGTGGCGGGCCCGCGGTGCGCAGGCCAGGATCGGCCCGCCCCCGGCGCGCGTGGACGGTCCGTGCCGTGCGGGTGACGGTGGTCGCCGTCGGGCGGACCCGCGCCCCGTACGCGGACGACCTCGCGCACTACGAGAAGCTCCTGCGGCCGTACGTGCGGCTCGAGCAGATCGAGCTGCGCGACGACGCGGACGCCGAGCAGGTCGCCCGACGGGTCCCGGACCGCGCGCACTGCGTCCTGCTCGCCGTCGACGGCCCCGCGCGCGACAGCGTGACGCAGGCCACGTGGCTCGAGGAGCGGCGCCAGAGCGGGCGCGACCTCTGCTTCGTGATCGGCGGCGCCGACGGCCTGGAGCTCGACCGGGCCGACGAGCGGGTCTCCTTCGGGCCGATCACCCTGCCCCACCAGCTCGCGCGCGTCATCGTCCTCGAACAGCTCTACCGCGCCCACCGCATCCTGCGCGGCGAGCCGTACCACCACTAGGCGGGACCCGGCGGGGGAGCCGTAACCTAGGGCGGGTGACCCCGCGCTCCCCGCTCCAGCGTCTCCGCACCGTCCTCGACGACGCCGTGCTGAACGTGACCGGCGGCGAGCGACCGAAGGCCGCCCCGACGCTCGAGCGGCCGAAGCAGGCGGCCCACGGCGACTACGCCACGAACGCGGCGATGCTGCTGCCCAAGATCGTCGGCGCCGCGCCGCCGATGATCGCCGAGCGCCTCTCCGTCGCCCTCACGGAGTACCTGGGCGACGACCTCGAGTCCATCGAGACGGCCGGACCCGGCTTCCTCAACCTGCGCCTGTCGGACCGGTGGCTCGCGGGCGCCCTGGCGGACGTCCTGGCCGCCGGCGGCGCGTACGGCGGCGGCGGGGCGACGACGCCCGAGGCCGTGCACCTCGAGTTCGTGTCGAACAACCCGACGGGCCCCGTCCACATCGGCGGCGCCCGCGGTGCCGCGTTCGGGTCGTCCCTGGCGAACCTGCTGACCTTCCACGGCCACCGGGTCCATCGCGAGTACTACGTCAACGACCACGGCAACCAGGTCGAGCTGTTCGGGCAGTCGCTGCAGGCCCGCGCCCGCGGCGAGGAGCCGCCGGAGGAGGGCTACCAGGGCGGCTACGTCGCCGAGGTCGCCGCGCGGATCCCCGACGCCGCGACGCGGCCCGTCGCCGAGGTCGCGACGGAGGGCATCGCCCTCATGGTCGCCGCGCAGAAGGCGTCGCTCGAGACGTTCCGCACGACGTTCGACCGCTGGTTCTCGGAGAACGCGCTGCACCAGCCCCGCGGCGAGGACGTCTCCGAGGTCCAGGAGGCGTTCGACGTCCTGGCGGAGCAGGGCCGCACGTTCGAGCAGGAGGGCGCGCTCTTCCTCCGCACGACGGACCTCGGCGACGACAAGGACCGCGTCCTCGTCCGCTCGGACGGCCGGGCCACGTACTTCGCCTCCGACGTGGCGTACCACCACGCGAAGCGCACGCGCGGGTACGACCGCGTCATCAACGTGCTCGGCGCGGACCACCACGGCTACGTCGCCCGCATCGAGGCGGCGTTCGAGGCGCTCGGCGGCACGCGCGAGCAGATCGAGCTCCTGATCACGCAGTTCGTCAACCTCTTCGACGGCGGCGAGCGCGTGAAGATGTCCAAGCGCGCCGGCGAGTTCGTCGCGCTGGACGACCTCGTCGAGGACATCGGCGTCGACGCGGCCCGCTGGTACCTCCTGGCCCGCTCGCACGACACGACGATCGACCTGGACCTCGCCGAGGCGCGCGAGCAGTCGGCGGAGAACCCGGTCTACTACGTCCAGTACGCGCACGCCCGCATCCGTTCGATCCTCGCGCGCGCCGAGGCGGGGGAGACCACGACGGCGGACCCCGGCGACGGCGCGGTCGCCCCGAGCGAGCGCGAGCTGTCCCTGGCGCTCCTGGCCTGGCCGGACGAGGTGGCCGAGGCCGCCGACCGCCGTGCCCCGCACCGCATCGCGACCTACGCGCTGTCGCTGGCCCGCGGCTACTCCGCGTTCTACCGCGACTGCCCGGTCCTGGCGGCCGGCCTGCCCGACGACGTCCGCGCCCGCCGGCTCGACGTCTGCCGCGCCACGGCGACGGTCCTGGCGTCGGCGCTGGCGATCCTCGGCGTCGACGCCCCGGACCGCATGGACCGCGAGGACGCGGTCGAGGCCTAGGACCCACGACCCCCGGGGCGGGCGCGGCCCCTCCGGGTGCGCCGAGCCGCGCCGTCGTCCGAGGCGGTCCGCCCCGAGACGCTCGGGGCGGGGACCGGTCCCCTCACCTCTCGAGCCAGGCGACGACGCCGTCGAGCCCGAGGGCGTCGACGATGTCGCGCGCCTCGCTCGCCAGGCGCGTCATCTGGTGGGTGGCCACGAGCCAGCCGATCGCGATGAGAAGGATCCCGCCGACGACCGTGATCACCGTGTAGTGGTCGCGGATCACCCGCGCGGCGTTCGTCACCCGCTCGAGCGCGAGCGCGGCACCCATGAACGGGACGGCCAGCCCGAGCCCGTAGGCGAGGAGCAGGAACGCGCCGCCGCCGGTGCCCGTCTGGGTCGCCGCGGCGGTCAGGATCGCCCCGAGGATCGGCCCGGCGCACGGGGTCCAGGCGACGGCGAAGGCCATCCCGGCGATCATCGGCCCGCCCGTGCCGGCCTTGCGCATGAGCGCGTCGGACCGGAAGGAGCGGTTCAGCAGCGGGACGAACGGCGAGGCGACGAAGACGACGCCCATCGCGATCAGCAGGACGCCGGCGACGACGTCGAGGGTGTTGCGGCTGCCCTTCAGCGGCGCGCCGAGGCCCTGGGCGAACAGCCCGAGGACGACGAACACGAGGATGAAGCTCATGCAGAAGATCGCCGCGGGCCCGAGGATCGCCCCGGTGCGGCGGTCCGCGGCGTCCCGGACGCTCTCCCCGCCGGTCAGGACGGAGAGGTACCCCGGCACGAGCGGCAGGACGCACGGCGACGCGAAGGACAGCAGGCCGGCGGCGAACGCCGCGAAGACCGTGGGATCGGCGGCGGCCAGCGGGGCGAGGGCGACGCTCACGCGTAGCGCTCGAGCTCGGCGTCGAGCCGGCGCCGGTCGTCGTCCGTGAGGGCGGGGGAGGACGAGTCGAGGTCCGCGCCACCCGCACCGCGGGCGTCGTCGTCCCCCGGCCCGTCGGCGTCGTCGAGCCGCGCGCGCCGTCGCCAGCGAGCGATCAGGACGACGAGCAGCGTGATCCCGAGGACCGCGGCGACGCCCGGGATCGCGATCCGCGCGACCCGCAGGGAGCTCTCGGGCGGGTCGATCAGGACGGGGTCGCCGTAGATGGCGACCATCGCGTCGATCGCCTGCTGCTTCGTCCTGCCCTCGGCGACGAGCTTCTCGATCTGGTCGCGCTCCTCGAGCGCCTGCGGGGCGTTGCTCTGGTTCAGCGGCGTCCTGCACGTGACGCACATGAGCTCCGCCTCGACCTCTTCGAGCGTCGTGCGCGGCGTCGCGGCACCCGCGGGGGCGACGAAGGAGACGAGCAGCAGGACGATCGCGGCGAGGACGGCGAGCGTGGCCTTCCACGACGGCGTCACGGTGACGGCGGTCGGGGGCGTCTCGATCCGGGTCGTGCCGGGGCCCGTGGTGCCGCGCGGGGGCGGGTCGCCCTGCAGCGTCCCGGGTGCGGGGGCGGTCGGCCGTCCGTCGTCGCCGTGCGAGGCGTCGCTCATCGGGCGAGCACCGCCTTCGGGACACCGGCGCGCTGCAGCGCGCCGTCCATGAACTCGCTCGTCACCGCGGTCCGGGCGATCGCGTGGATGCGGCCGCGGCGGTCGATGACGAACGTCTCGGGCATGAGGCTCGCGCCGTACTCCTGCGCCAGCTCGGTGCCGGGGTCCTGGAACGACGGGTACGTCAGGCCGAAGCGCTTCTCGAACGCGATGCTCTTCTCGGGCACGTCGTTGTTCGTCACGCCGAGCACGGTGCCGACGCCGGCGGCGGTGAGCCTGCGGTGGTAGCGCTCGAGCAGCGGGGCCTCGTCGCGGCACGGGGTGCACCAGGAGCCCCAGAAGTTCAGGACGACGACCTGCCCGCGGAACTGGGCGAGGGTCTTCGCCGCCCCGCCCTGCAGCGGCACGAGGCCGCGGTCGGAGCCCGGCGCGACGACCGGCGTGCCCTCCTGCACCTGCGCGTCGAGCCGCTTCTGGTTCTGCTGGTCGGCCGGGGAGCGGGTCAGCGCGAACGCGAGGACGGCCACGAGGGCGACGGCGAGGATCCCGAGCAGCGCGGGAACGGCGGAGCGACGCATCACCCCGAACGGTACGCCCTCGCGCGCGACGGGGGCGCCGTCCCGCGCCCGCGCCCGTCCCGTGGCCCGCGGCACCGACGCGCCGCGACGGGCACGGGCGCGGTATCGTCACCCGGGCGTGCGGCAGTAGCTCAGTTGGTAGAGCATCAGCTTCCCAAGCTGAGGGTCGCGAGTTCGAATCTCGTCTGCCGCTCCTCAGGACGCCCCGTCGCCGCGGGGCGTTCGTCGTTCCGGCTCAGCCCCGCCCGAGCGCGAGCACCCGGAACGCCCGCCGCTGCAGCCCGAGCGGGATCCGGGCGATCTGCGTGTGGTCGAGGTGGCGGCCGGCGATCCGGGCCAGCTCCCACGGGCGGGGCGGCAGGCGGTGCAGCGCGGTGGCGAGCTCCGCGAAGGTCTCGTCGATGGCGATCGCCGGGGTGATCGTCGCCGTGCCGCGGGTGCCGCGGCGGACCGCCCAGAGGTCGTGCGGCGTGCCGGCGGGGATCGTCGCGTGCTCGCCGGGCCGGACGACGACGGAGCGGCTGCCCCTCCGGCGCACGAGGACGGCGCCCTGCTGGACATCGATCCGCTCCGCCGCGTGCGGGTGGACGTGCAGTCCCGGGGCAACGGGGCCGGGCGGGGCGGCGAAGCGGAAGCGGACGGCCGAGCCCGCGGAGGACGGCGTCTCGATCACGATCGTCACCGGGCCGAGGCGCAGATCCCGGCCGGGCTCGGGCGGGGCGGGGGCGGGGGCGGGCACGCCCCTCGGCTACCCGATCGACGGCCGGGGCAGGCCGCGGCCTAGCCGTACGTGGCGAAGAAGAAGAACCAGATCGTCGCCACGACGAGGGCGATGGAGACGGAGCCCACCATCACGATGTCGATGGCGGAGGTGGTGCGGCCCGTCGTGCGACCGTCGCGCATGGACTGGTTCCACGGCATCCGGACCGTGACCTCGTCCGAGCCGCCCATCACCTTCGCGTACCAGCCGTTCAGGACCGCCAGGACCTTCACCATCACGAAGCCGGTGAGGGCGATGGCGAAGATCACGAAGGCCGCCTGGCCCATCGTCAGGTTCTGGGAGTCGGCGCGCGAGGCCGTCACGCGGATCCACAGATAGGGGTTGCCGGCCCACATGAACAGGCCGCCCGCGAGCATCAGGGTGAGGATCAGCGCGCCGGCGATCTTCCGTGGGGCGCTCGGGGAGCGCGTCGTCGGAGAGGACATCGTGCGCGATGCTACCGCCGGTCGGTACCGCGTCGCCAGTGCGTCCTGCGGGGCGGGCCCGCCGGGCGACCGCCGGTGGAGGCCGCGCACACACGCCGTCCGCCGCGCAGGGGTGGGACGGTTCGCGCCGCAACCTTGCCACACTCCATGGCATGACGCGGACGTTGCGCCTCACCTTCGCGATCGTCGCCGCGGTGACCCTCGCGGCGGCCCTCCTCTACACGAGCTTCGCCGGCTCGGCCGAGGCCCGGCAGCCGAGTCAGATGGCGGGGGCCCAGGTCGGCCAGGACTACCGGCTGACGGGTGTCGTGGTGCCCGGCACCTTCGAGCGCCAGGGCGACGCGATCTCCTTCCGGGTCAAGGACCGCAAGGGCGGCGCCTCGGTCCCGGTCGTCTACAGCGGCCAGGTGCCCGACGCGTTCCGCGAGGGCCGCGAGGTCATCGTGACCGTCCAGAAGGACGGCGAGCGGTACCAGGGCGAGGCGGACTCGCTCATCACGAAGTGCCCGTCGAAGTTCGACGACGGCAAGTCGGGCGGTGCGCAGTCCATGGAGTGGCGCGACGGATCCGACAAGGTCGTCGAGGGCGAGTAGCCCCACATGGACCTCCTGGGTCGCGGACTCCTGGTCCTCGCGCTCCTCGTCGCGGCCTACGGGGCCGTGGCGAGCATCGTCGGCGCACGCCGGCTGCAGCAGGCCGGCGGACCGGCCGTCGACGACGGCGCGCTGAACACGCACGGGTCGGCGTTCGTCCGCTCGGGTCGGCGGGCGATCTACCTCGTCGCGCTGATGACGACGGCGTGCTTCGTCCTCGTCGAGATCGCCTTCATCCGCACGGACCTGACGTTCGACGTCGTCGCGAGCCACTCGTCCGCCACGACGCCGCTGGGCTACCGGATGGCCGCGCCGTGGAGCTCGCAGGAGGGCTCGCTGCTGCTCTGGGTCTGGCTGCTGAGCCTCTGGAGCTCGCTCGTCGTCCGCCTGGCCGGGCGCCGCATGGCCGACGTCGTGCCGTGGGCGCAGGCCGTGCTGCTCGGACTGAGCGTCTTCTTCCTGCTGCTGCTCGTCTTCTACAGCTCGCCGTTCCGGCTGAGCTCGCCCGTGCCGCTGCAGGGGGAGGGCCTCAACCCGCTCCTGCAGTACCCGAGCATGATGATCCACCCGCCCATGCTCTACAGCGGCTACACGCTGTTCGCGGTGCCGTTCGCGTTCGCGGTCGGCGCGCTGGTCGCCGGGCACGTCGGGTCGGACTGGATCCGCCACACGCGCCGCTACGCGCTGGGCGCCTGGCTGCTCCTGGGCATCGGCATCGTCCTGGGCTCGCGCTGGTCCTACGCCGAGCTGGGCTGGGGCGGCTACTGGGGCTGGGACGCCGTCGAGAACGCGTCGCTCATGCCGTGGATCCTCGGCACCGCCTTCATCCACTCCGTGATGATCCAGGAGAAGCGGGGGATGCTCCGCACCTGGAACGTCTCGCTCATCCTCGCCACGGGCGTGCTCTGCATCCTCGGCACGTTCATCGTGCGCTCCGGGATCATCTCGTCGATCCACGCCTTCGGGTCCTCGACGGTCGGCTGGCAGTTCCTGACCCTCCTGGCGATCATGACCGGCGGCTCGATCGCCCTGGTCACCTGGCGGCGCGGGATGCTGCGCTCGGAGCACCGGATCGACTCGCTGCTGTCGCGCGAGGCGATCTTCCTCGCCGGCAACGTCGTGCTCGTCCTGCTGGTCCTCGTGATCCTCTGGGGCACGTTCTTCCCGCTGCTCTCCGAGCTCCTGACGGGCAAGCAGCGCCCGTGGGCGTCGTCGACCTGGGGCTGGTGGGTCGGACCGCTCGCCCTCGGGCTCGTGGGCCTCATGGGCCTCGGGCCGCTCGCGGCGTGGCGGAAGACCACCCGCGACCAGGCGTGGCGGCAGATGCGCGCCCCGCTCGGCGTGGGGGTCCTCGTCCTGGTCGTCGGGATCGTCCTCGGCGGCGGCTCGCGGATCGACGTCGTCCTCGCGCTGCTCCTCGGCGGCTTCGTCCTCGGGGCCGTCGGCCAGGAGCTCGTCCGCGGCACCCGCGCGCGGCGGATCTCGACGGGCGAGTCCTACCCCGTCGCCCTGCCGCGGCTCGTCGGTCGCAACCGCCGCCGCTACGGCGGCTACCTCGTCCACGCGGGCTTCGCGGTCCTCGTGCTCGCCGTGGCCGCGTCGTCGGCGTTCAAGGACACCCACCGCGTGCACGCCCAGGTCGGCGACCGCTTCCAGGTCGGCGGCTACGAGCTGCGCTACGAGGGCGCCGTCGGCGACTACCGCCTGCGCGACCAGCGGATCGAGAAGCTGATCATCGGCGCGAAGGTCGGCGTGTACCGCGACGGGAAGCGGCTGCAGACGATCCAGCCGACCCGCGAGTTCTTCCCGTCCATGAACACCGCCGACGGGCCCGTCGGCCGGTACTTCAACGGCGAGGCCGCCACCGAGGTCGCGCTGGACGCCGGTCTGACCCGCGACCTGTGGGTCGCCATGCAGCCCGACGGCGACGCGCTCGTCACCGTCTACCAGGCGCTCGACGATCGCCTGAAGGGCGAGACCGCGCCGTTCGCGAAGGGCGCCGAGCTGGCCGTCAACCTGGCGCGCTTCTACGGCGAGCGGCCCTCGCCCGTGACGTTCCAGGTCATCGTCTCGCCGCTGGTCACCTGGATCTGGATCGGCAGCATCTTCATGGCGCTCGGCGCGCTCCTGGCGATCTGGCCCGCACCGGACCTGCAGGCCCGCCGGGTCCGCGCGAAGCAGAAGGCGCGGATCGCCCGCGACCTCGGCCGCGCGCAGGAGTCGCCGTCGTGAGCGTCGTCGGCCCGCTGCTCGTCCTCGTCGCCTTCGCCCTGGCCCTGTTCCTGCTGTCCCAGCCGTTCTGGCCGGGGCAGGAGGAGCGCGCCGCCGAGGCCGACGCCCTGCGCCGCGCCGACCTCGAGGCCGCGAAGGTCGCGAAGTACCGCGAGATCCGCGACGCCGCGCTCGACCACTCGACCGGCAAGCTCTCCGACGCCGACTGGCGCCCGATCGACTCCCGCCTGCGGTCCGAGGCCGTCGCGATCCTCGACGAGCTCGACGGTCTCGACCACGTGCGCGGCACGGGGGACGGGGTGCGCGAGCCGCTGCCCGACGGCGCCGCCGTGCCCGGGCCCGCCGGCGTCCGCGACCCCGTCGTGGCGCGCGACGCCGCCCGGGCCGACGACCTCGACGGTCCCCTCGGCGTGGCGGACTCCGCGGGCGATCCCCCGGCCCGGTAGGCTCCGCTCGCGATGGAGGCTGTTCTCTCGGTTCTGCAGATCGTCGTGTCGGTGATCGTGATCGCTCTGATCCTGATGCACTCGGGCAAGGACGCCGGGCTCTCCGGCGCCTTCGGCGTCGGCTCGGGCACCGGCCCCCTCGGCGGCGGCTCCAACACGGAGCGCAACCTGAACCGCTGGACGGTCTTCTTCTGCATCGTGTTCGTGCTGAACACGATCGTGCTGATCCGGATCGCCTGACCGGACCCCCGCCGGCGCCTCGCGCGCCGACCCCGACGGCCCCGCCGTCCCTCGCGACCCCGGACCCCCGGGGTCGTTCCCGTTCCGGGGGGTGTCCTCTTCGGGGCGTCCTCGTTCCCGGGGAGGGCGCGCCACGGGGCGCGCTCAGTCCGTGACGACGATCCCGCCCGTGGTGCGCAGCGCCGGCGCGAGCACGCCGTGCCCGAAGCGCACGCCGTCGCGGGTCGGCGTGCCGACGAGCGTCCGGTCGACGGTGAGCGCCTCGACGCCCGAGAGGACCTCGAGCGGCGAGACGAGCAGGGGCACGGATCCCGCGGCGCCGGCGATCCGTCCGTCGACGATCCGCGAGGCGCCCTCGGCGGCGATGCCGTAGGCCAGGCCGAGCTCCGCGTTGATCGGCCGCAGGTCGCCGATCGAGGTGACCAGGAGCCCGAGCTCGACGCCCGCGACGAGCGCCTCGAGGTCGACCGCGCCCCCGCCGGCCAGCACGAGGTTCGTCGGCCGCGGGCCGCGGGCGTCGCCGCCGGGGCTCGTCGCGTGGCCCGTCGAGGTCCGCGACCGGCCGTCGTGCACCAGGGACGCCAGCACGCCGGCGTCGACGAGCCGCAGGGGGTGCTTGCGGGTGCCGGACGCGTCGAAGGCGCGGGGGAGGGTGCCGGCGTGCCCCGGGTCGTCCGTCAGGTCGACGAGCGCCGACCCGACGGCGGTGGCCAGGCGGCCGTCCGCCCGGGTCCGGCCGTCCGCCGCGGCGAGGCCGTCGAACACGAGCGGGCCCGCCACGTCGAGGATCGCCGCGACCGCCTCCGGGGACAGGACGATCGTCTGCTCGCCCGCGGTGGGGTCGTGCCACTCGCCGCCCGGGATCCGGCCCAGCGCCCGGCGGGCCAGGGCGTCGCCGTCCAGGTCGGCCGCGGCCCGCGCGCTGCCGGAGGCCCGGGCGGCCCGGACGCCGCCGGCCCCGACCCGGACCCGCAGGTGGGCGTCCGTCGTGCGCTCGCCCAGGACGAGGCCGGTCGACGCCGCGACCGCCCGCGTGAGCGCCCCGTGCACCCAGGACGCCGCCACCGGCTCGTCGCCCGTCGCCGCCCGGACGGCCTGCACGGCGGCGAGGCCCGTCGCGGTCTCGGCCGCCGCCGTCTCCTCGTCGCCGCCGTCCGACCCCTCGACGTCCACCGGCTCGGGCGGCGGGGTGGCGTCGCCCGGCCCGTCCGCGGCGGCGGCCATGGCGTCGGCCGCGCGGATGGCGCGGCGTGCGGCGGCGGCGAGGGCGGACGCGTCGAGGGCGCTCGTGCTCGCGGACCCCAGGTGGCCGTCGCGCCAGGCGGTGAACGTCACCTCGGTGCGGTCGACGGCCGTCGTGCGCAGCTGGCCCCCGCGGGGCAGGACGACGGACGCCGAGCGCTCGTGCACGACCGTCGCCCAGCCCGCGCCGTCGAGGGCGTCCAGGGCGCGGGCGGCGAGGTCGACGGGCGGGGGCGTGCTCATGCGGCGGATCCGGTGCGGTGGCGGTGACGGCGGGCCGACGGCGACGCGGGCGGCGGCGCGGTGCGTCCGTCGCACGCTAGCGGTCGCGCCGGGCGGGTCGGGGCGCCCGGCCGGGGGCCCTGTCGGCCCCGGGCCGATCCGCCCCGTACGCTGGGAGGATGCGCCCGGGTCGCGGCCTCCCGACACGCCGCACGCGCGCGGCGCTCGCCGCGTCCGCCGTCGCCGCCGCGGCCGCCGCCGTGCTCGCCGCGACGGAGCCCGCGCCCGCGCCCGTGTCGCCCCCGGCACCGCGCGCCGTCGACGACCTGCCCGACGCGCCGGGCACCGTGAAGGCGCCGTCCCCGGGGCCCCGTGCGCCCGCGTTCGCACTGACCGTCACGCCGGACGCGCGCTCCCTGCTCTGGGCGGAGCGTGGCACGGGCGTCGTCCGACGGGCCGTCCTCGGTGCGGGGGCGCCCGGCGCGGGCGTCGTCCTCGCGCGGTTGGACGCCCGCCCCGGCGCCGAGGCCGGCGTCCGGGGCGTCGCGGTGGCCCGCGACGGCCGCACCTACGCGGCCTACGTGCGGCGGACGGACGGGCGCCTCGCGGTCGTCGAGCTGGGAACGAGCGCCCGCGTCGTCTGGCTGGGGCCGCCGGCGGGGCGGACGCGGGTGGGCGGCGGCCTCGTGGCGCTCGCGGGCGGGAGGCTGGCCGTCGCGATCGGCGACGGCGCGCGCCCCGCCAGGGCGGCACAGCCCCGCAGCCTCCTGGGCCGCGTCGTCACGGTGTCGCCCGACGGGCCGGCCGACCAAGAGCCCCGGCGACGCTCTCGCGGCTGGCACGACCCGACGGCCTTCGCCGCGGGCCGGGGCGGCGTGCTCTGGGTGGCCGACCGCGCCGGCGGGCCCGACGCTGAGCGCACGGGCCACGCCGACCGGCCGCGCGCGGGCGTGGTGCTGAGCCCGTTCCGGCGCGCGCCCGTCGGCCTGGCGACCGCGGACGACGGCGCGACCCTGTTCGCGTGCGGGCTGCGCTCGGGGCGCATCGACCGGACCCGCGTCCGCGCCGCGGGGCGCGGCAACGCGCAGACCGTCCCGCAGGTCCTGGCCGCCCGCTGCCGCTACGGCATCGCCGTCGCGGGGGAGCGGGTCCTCGTGTCGGGCGACGACGGCCGCGTCGCGGACGCGGGCCGGACGAGCACGCTGCGGCGGGCGGCCGTGCTCGACGACGGGCCCTAGGGGGCGTCGGCGGGGCCGATCGACCCAGGGGGCGTCGGTCGGAGCCGGTGGGCTGCGGGCCGGGGGCCGCGTTGGCCCGGGGCCGCGGGGGTGCGGAGGCGCGGGGTCCGTGGCCGGGGTCGACGCGGCCTGGCACGTCGTGCGCGCGCGATCCGCCGCTGGATACGGGGGCAGCCGACGGGTGGCGGCGGCTGCACGTCCTACGTGCACGATCCGTCACTGGGTGGCGCGGTGGGCGGCGAGTGGCGGCCGGTGCACGCTCCGGGTGCGCGATCCGCCACGGGACCGCGGGGCGGTCGGCGAGTGGCGGCCGGTGCACGTCCCACGTGCCCGAACCACCACGGACGTCGGGACGGCCGCCCGTGTGGCGCTTGAGGCGCGTCCTCCGTGCGCGATCCGCCACCGGATCGCGGGGTGGCCGGCGAGTGGCGGCTGCGGCACGTCCCACGTGCGCGATCCGCCACCGGGGCGCGGGCCGGTCGGCGCGTGACGGCCGGTGCACGCCCGTCCGACCCGTCCGGTGATGCGCTCGACGACGAGGGCACCCGACCGCGACGACGCTCGTCCCGGAACGACGAAGGCCCCCGTCACCGGGGGCCTCCGTTCCATGCGCCAGAGAGGACTCGAACCTCCACGGGGTTATCCCCCACAAGGCCCTCAACCTTGCGCGTCTACCAATTCCGCCACTGGCGCGCGGGACGCAGAAATGTACAGAATCGCCCCGATCCGCGACGTGCGGGTGCCCCCGGCCCCGCGTCCGGCCGGCCGCCTTGCCTGCCGCCGCGGCGTCCGCTAGGTTTGCGAACAGACGTTCGATGACCGCCCCGGAACCAAGCGCCCCATGGACCTGACGAAGCGCCAGCAAGAGATCTTCGACTTCATCGGGGGCTACACGACGGACAACGGCTACCCGCCGACCGTCCGCGACATCGGCAAGGCGGTGGGGCTGGCCAGCTCCTCCACGGTGCACGCGCACCTGGCCAACCTGGAGAAGCTCGGTCTGCTGCGACGCGACCCGTCGAAGCCCCGCGCGATCGAGGTCATCGGGCGCGGCGTGGAACAGGCCGTCGAGGGCGTCCGGCACGCCGTGGGGCAGACCCGCCGGCTGCCGCTGCTGGGCCAGGTCGCCGCCGGCCCGCCCATCCTGGCCGAGGAGTCGGTCGAGGAGCACATCGGCGTGCCCGAGGCCGCCGGCGGCGAGCAGGGCGAGTACCTCCTGCGCATCCGCGGCGAGTCGATGATCAACGCCGGCATCCTGGCCGGGGACCTCGTGGTCGTCCGTCCGCAGGAGACCGCGAACGACGGCGAGATCGTCGTCGCGCTGGTCGGCGAGGACGCCACGGTCAAGCGCTTCTTCCGCGAGAGCGACCACATCCGGCTGCAGCCGGAGAACGACGACATGGAGCCGATCCGCTCGCGGGAGGCGCGCGTGCTCGGCAAGGTCGTCGGGGTCATGCGGAAG
>WLOB01000170.1 GCA_009699505.1 Actinomycetota bacterium
GGAGCGGCATCGTGAGGCCGAAGGCGACGGGCGCGGGGGACGGGGCGGGCACCGCGGCGGAGCGTAGCGCCGGACGGGGGGTTCCATCGTCGGGCGTCCCCCGGCCGGAGGGCCGCCGACGCCCGCCGACCGTCGGATCGCGCGGCCGCCCGTCCGGGGCGTGCACGGGCGCGCCGACCGCGTTCCCGACGCTGCGCGGTCGGCTCGGCGCATGTTCTACCCTGGGGGCAGCCGGTGGCGCGCGGCTTGCTCCGCCGACCGCCCGCCCCCTCCCGTCGCACCCGTCCCGCGTCCCCTTTGCACCCCGTCCTCACCGCGGCCCGTCGCGTCCGTCAACGGCTGTCGCTGCGCGCGGCGCCGGCGGCGCTGGCGGTCCTGGTCCTCGCGGGCTGCGGCGGCGGCCCGGGCCCGGACGCCCTGCAGGTCGTCTCCCTCGGCGACTCCCTCGCCGTCGGCGTGCAGCCGAAGCTCCTGGGCGGCGGGCAGGAGACGTCGCAGGGCTACCCGCGCCGCTTCGCCCGGGCCCTGCGCGACGAGGGCCGCGACGTGCGGCTGGTCGAGCTGGGCTGCGGCGGCGCGACCTCCGCGTCGATCCTCACGGGCCTGCGCCCGTGCGCCCCCGCGCGCGACACGCCCTACCGCAACGAGGACCCCACGACGTCGCAGGCCTCGTACGCCGAGGGCCTGCTGTCCTCCACGAAGGGCCGCCGCCGCGTCGTCCTGGTCGACGTCGGCGGCAACGACGTGGGCTCCTGCTTCTCCGGCGGCCGCGTCGTCCCGGGGTGCATCGCCCGCGCCGGCGCCGGGGTGCGCCAGAACCTCGGCGAGCTGCTCTCCCGCCTGCGCGAGGTCGACCGCACCGTGCCGATCGGCGTCCTCACGCTCTACGACCCGCTGCTCGGCCTGTGGGACGACCAGCCCGCCGCGCGTCCGCTGCTGGCGCGCGAGCACGCGACGTTCCTGCGGTCGGTCAACGGGGCGATCGCGACCGCCGCCCGCCGGCACGACGCGACGCTCGTCGATCTGGCCGGCGCGATGGACCAGTCCGCCCCGCTGGACCCCGCGTCGTCCACCCGCCCGCGAGCCGTGGCGGCGATCTGCCGATACACCTGGATGTGCGTCTCCGCCCCCCGGACGCCGGACATCCACCTGCGCAAGGACGGCTACGAGCTCGCCGGCCGCACGGCCCTGTCCGCGCTGCGCCCCCGCCTGGGAGCCCCGCGATGAGGCTCCTCGTCGCGCTGCTCGAGCGCGCCCGCAGCCAGGTCGGCCTGCAGCTGACGCTGTCGTTCCTCGTCTGCTTCGTCGCGCCGGCGATCCTGCTCGGCGCGATCACCGAGCTCGTCGAGCCCGTGCTGGGCTGGGTCCTCTACGGCGTCGCCATCGCCTACCTCCTCACGTGCCTGCTCATGCTCGTGGAGGGCAACCTGGCGGTCCGGCGGTCCGCGCGGGAGCTCCCGCCGCCGACCCCCGTCGGCTGGGACCCGACCGTCACCCTCGTCGTCGCGGCGTACCTGCCCAACGAGGCGGACATCATCGAGGAGACCCTCCTGCACCTCTGTCGCGAGGTCGACGTGCCGGAGGGCCGTCTGCAGGTGCTGCTCGCGTACAACACGCCCGAGCCGATGGCGCTCGAGGACGACCTGCGGGCCCTGGCCGCGCGGACGCCGTCCATCGACGTCGTCCGGGTCGAGGGCAGCACCTCGAAGGCCGAGAACATCATGGGGGCCCTCCCCCACGTCCGCGGCGAGGTCACCGCGATCCTCGACGCCGACCACCACCTGCGCCGGGACGCCGCGCAGATCGCGCTGCGCCGCATCGACCAGGGCTACGACGTCGTCCAGGGCCGCTGCATCATCCGCAACGGCGACCGCAACCTGCTGACGCGCCTGATCGCCTGCGAGTTCGAGGGCATCTACGGGATCGCCCACTCGGGCCGGTCGCTCCTGACGGACACCGCGATCTTCGGCGGGGCCAACGGCTGGTGGCGCACGGACGTGCTGCGGCGCCTCGGCGTGGACCACCGGATGCTCACGGAGGACATCGACGTCTCCATGCGCGCGCTCCTGGCCGGCTACCGGATCGTCCACGAGCGCGCCGTCGTCTCCACGGAGCTGGCGCCCGCGACCTTCCGGAGCTGGTGGAAGCAGCGCACCCGCTGGGCGCAGGGCTGGTTCCAGGTGACGATCCGCCACACCCCCGACGTCCGTCGCTCGCGGGTCCTCGGTCCGTGGGTGCGCTTCTACTGGCTCGTGATGCTCGTGTGGCGCGAGATGTTCCCGATCATCTCGCTGCAGATCTTCACCGTCCTGACCGCCCAGCTGATCGCCGGCCTGCCGTTCCACCTGCTGCGCGACCCGTTCCTCATCGCCACGACGATCGTCACCCTCCTCACCGGCGTCGTCCTCGGGATCGCCTCCTACCGCGTGGCGACGGACGAGTCGCGGGCGTCGCTCGGGCTCCGGTGGTTCCTCGTCTACTGCGTCCTGGCGCTCCCCTACACCGTGTTGAAGAACGCCGTGGCGCAGGCCGCGATGGTCCGTGAGATCGTCGGCGACCGCCGCTGGATGGTCACGCGCCGCGAGGGCCCGCGTCGCCCGCCCGGCGCCCCCACCGCGCCCGGATCCCCCCCGTCCCCGACCCGACCGATCGAGACCGCATGACCCCCGCGACACCACGCCCGAGCACCCGCCTGATCGTCGCCCTGACGACGGGTGCGCTGCTCGGCCTGGCCGCGCCGGCCGTCGCTCCCGCAGCCCCCACCACCGTGCCGCTGGCCGGTCCCGGCGACGCCGCGGTGCGCTTCGGCGGCGGGCTGGACCAGTACGCCGGCGGCATCCCCGTCCCCGTGCGGTGGACCTCGGTCGGCGGGCGCGTGCGCCTCTCGTGGCGGGCGTCGCAGCAGCTCTCGGGCCGCTCCGGTCTGCAGGTCCGCGTCGGCGACGCGGTCGTGGGCAGCACGAACCTCGGCCCGGGGCCGGGGTCCGCGACGTTCACGATCCCGCGCACCGCGCTGCCGGGCGCGGGCCGCACGGTGCCCGTCGCGATCGACACGCGCCTGCAGACGAACCGGGAGCAATGCCCGACCCCGGCGGATCCGGCCGCCTGGCTGCAGCTCGACCGCTCCTCGGCGATCACCGTGGACGGCGCGGCGCCCGCGAGCGCCCCCCGTCTGGAGGACCTGCCCGGGGCGCTCGTGTCCGGGGTCGGCCGGCGACGCGGCGGCGTCCTCGTGCGCTTCACCGGCCGGCCCACGCCCGACGCCGTGCGCGCCGCGTCCGTCGCCGTCGGCGAGGTCGCCGCGGCCGCGGAGGGCGAGGGCGTCGCGGTGCGCGTCGCCGTCGCCGGCTCGCCGACCCGGCGCCGCGTCGGCGAGAGCGTCGTGACGATCGCCGAGGGCGCCGCCGTGCCCCGCGTCCGCACCGAGGTCGTCGGCGTCGACCGCGCCGCCGTCGTCGTGGTCGAGGGCCGCGGGGAGGGCCTGGTCCGGGCCGCCGGCGCGCTGCGCCCCGCCGTCGCGCGCCGCCTGCCCGGGAGCGCCGCGTCGGGCTCCGCGCTCCCGGCGGTCGAGGTCCGCCGCCGCTCGTCCCTGCCCCGCCGCGTGCGGCTCCCGACCGGCGGCGTCACGGGCCTGGACACGCGGGAGGTCGCGCTCGGCTTCCGGATCCCGGAGTGGCGCGAGGTGCTGCGCGGCTCCCGGCTGCGCCTGGCCGCCACGTACGACGCGCCCGCCGGCGGGCGCGCGGTCGTGGCGATCAACGGCCGCGACCTCGTCGGGGAGCCCCTGACCGTCCGCGGGCCGTCGCGGTTCGTCGTCGAGGAGGCGCTGGCCCCGCGCGGGCCCGCGCTGTACCGCGGCGACCTGCGGGCGGGCGACAACAGCGTCACGATCCGGACCCGGCTGAACCGCCCCCGCGACCTGCGCTGCACCCCGGAGGAGTTCGACGCCGGGGCGCTCGACGTCCAGGAGTCCGGCTCCGTGACGCTGCAGACGCGGCCGCGGCCCGTCACCTCCACCCTGTCGGTGCTGCCCTTCCCGCTCAACCGCAACCCGGGCTGGCGCGGCACGACGGTGGCCCTGCCCGGCTCGCCGACGGAGTCCGAGCTCGCCGCGGTGATCGGCACGCTCGCCGAGGCGCGGCGCGTCAGCCGCGAGCTCGTGCTGCCCGCGGTGCAGCTCGGCGGCGGGACGCCCGACGGCACGGCGCTCGTCCTCGCCCGGCCCGGCGCCGTCCCGGACGCCCTGGCGAAGGGCATCCCGGGCCCGCGCCTGCCGGGCGTCCTGCACGTCACGCGGTCCGGCGACGCGGTCCGCGTCCTGGCGATCGGCCCGAAGGCGCTCCTGCCGCTCGCGAACGCCTACGCCATCGGTAAGGTGCAGGGCCGCACCGTCGAGGCGCTGTCCTCGTCCCGCGTGGCGATCCGCGTGGCGGACGCCGAGCTCGTGACCGGCATCGAGCGCGGCCCGGTGCCGTACCGCTGGCCGCTCATCATCATCGGCGCCGTCATCCTCGCCTTCGCCGTCCTCGCCCTGCGCGCCACGAGCCGGCGCCTGCGCCGGCGGACGGCGGGCAGCGCCCCGCCGACGGACGGGAGCGATGGCGACCCCCGTCCCTGATCGCGGCGACGCCCCCACCACCCCGCCCGCCGCGAGGAAGCGGCGGTCGGACGGTGGCGGCCGCCTGCGCGAGCTCGACGGCCTGCGGGCCCTCATGTTCATCGTGGTCCTCTTCCACGCCTACCAGGCGTCGGTCGGGGACCTCTCGCTGCACGCCTTCCGCGACTACTCCCCGCCCGGCGTCGTCTTCTCCGGCATCGACGGGCTGCTGCCGCTGTTCTTCCTGCTGTCGGGCTTCGCCGTCTACTACGGCCTCGGCGGGGCGGCGCTCGCCGGCAAGCGCCTGCCGGGCAGCCGCGACTTCCTCTTCAAGCGGGCGCTGCGGCTGCTCCCGGTCTACGTCGTGATCTTCCTCGTGGTCTGGGTCTGGCGCTACGGCGGGGGCACGTCGCAGTGGCTCGACCTCGTCTGGGGCCTCAGCCTGTTCCAGAGCTGGAGCACGGAGCACATCTTCCGGACGATCGACCCGGGCTGGTACCTCAGCGTCGAGTGGCAGTTCTCGCTCGTCGTCGCGTTCGTGCTGCTGCCGTGGATGCGCGCGATCTCGTCGTGGCCGATGCGCAGCCGCCTGGCGGGGATGCTGGCCCCGCCGCTGATCTTCGTCGCGATCACGATCTGGTGGAAGAGCTCCCTCATCGCCCGCGGCGTGCCCGGCAGCGAGTTCGGCTCGTGGTTCGCGCCGCCGTCGTGGGCCTACCTCTACGGCATGGGGATGCTGCTCGGCCTGGCGCTCCTGGTCCGCCGGCCCGACCGGTGGAGGCTGCCCCGGCCGTTCCCGACGCTCGTCGTCGTGGCCGGCACGTCCTGGCTCGTCTGGCTCTCCTCCGCGCGACTGGGCACGTCCCTCTTCGTCTCGCAGTGGTTCTTCGAGCTCTCGTTCCTGACGCCGCTGTCGTGGATCGTCGGGGCCCTGACGGCCGACCCGCGCGGCTGGATGCGCGGATTCCTGCGCAGCCCGGTCGTGCAGCTGCTGGCCGCCGCGTCGTTCAGCACGTACCTCATCCATGCGCCGATCCTCCGGTCGCTGAACGAGCGCGACATCCTGCCGATGGACATCCCGGCCCTCTGGCCGTTCTCGGCGATGGCGCTCGTCCTCGTCGTGGTGCCGGTCGGCCTGCTGGCGTTCCGCTACGTGGAGCAGCCGCTGTCGGGCCTCGACCGGCTCTTCCAGCCCAAGCTCGACCGCGAGCTGCAGATCACGAAGGTGTCCACGCCGACGCTCGCGGCCGGGACCGTGCTGCCGGACGTGCCGGTGACCGACGCCGACGGCCGCGCGCGGTCCGTGCGCGGCCTGACGGGGCCGGGCGGCCTGCTGCTGCTCGTGCACCCGTCGGACCCCGTCCCGAGCGGCCACCCCGCCCTGCAGGGCACCCGCGGGGCGCTGCGGGCGTTCGACTCGTCGCAGTCCGCCGCGGCGGGCTTCGGGATCCGCATGGCGGCCCTGTCGCCGCGGGTGCCGGACGAGGCGGACCTGGGCGCGCCGCCGCACCCCGCCGACGAGGCGCTCGACGACGCCGTCGTCCACCTGCAGGACCCGAAGGCCGCGATCGCGCAGGGACTCGGGCTGCTCGTCGTCAGGACCGCCGGCGGCCAGCAGCAGCCGGAGATCGCCCTCGTGGCCATCGACGCGTCGGGAACCGTCGTGGGCGTCGCCCGCGACGAGGACCCCCACCGCCTGGTCCGCCGGGGCCTCGACGCCCTGGCCGACGGCGCGGACCCCCGCACGGCGCGGGTGCCGGCCGGCGTCGGCGACTGAGCGGGGGCCCGCCTGCTCGCGGGTGCCCCGGGCCGCGACGCAGTCCCATGCGGCCGGGCCCGAGACGCCCGGGGTGGGGCCCGCTCGTTCGCGGGTGCCCCGGGCCGCGACGCAGTCCCATGCGGCCGGACCCGAGACGCCCGGGGCGGGGCCCGCCTGCTCGCGGGTGCCCCGGGCCGCGACGCAGTCCGACGCGGCCGGACCCGAGACGCCCGGGGTGGGGCCCGCCGCCCGTTCTCGGTCAGTCGATCTCGAGGCGCTCGTCGGCCGCCGGCGGGTCCATCGAGCGGCCCTCGCGCAGGGCCCGCAGCGCGGCCTTCTTCGCGTCCTTCGTGGTGCGGTCGATCATGAGGACGCCGTCGAGGTGGTCCATCTCGTGCTGCAGCCGGCGGGCGAGCGGCCCGTGCGCCTCGATGCGCTGCTCGCGGCCGGAGAGGTCGAGACCCGTGACACGGATCGAGACGGGGCGCTCCACGGGCACCCAGACGCCGGCGAGCGAGAGGCAGCCCTCGTGGGCGACGTCCGTGTCCTCCGACGCCCACTCGAGCTGCGGGTTGACCAGCGCGGTGGCGGCGCCGAGCTCCTCGTCGCCCTCGCGGTAGACGAAGTAGCGGCGCATGATCCCGACCTGGGTGGCGGCGAGGCCGGCGCCGAGCGCGGCGTCCATGATCGTGATGAGCCGCCGGGCCTCGCCGACGAGGTCCTGGTCGACCTCCTCGACGGGGCGCGCGACGGTCTTCAGCGCCGGGTCGCCCCACTGGCGGACCTGCTGCAGGGCCTCGCGGCGGCGCTGCAGGACTTCCGGGGTGAAGGCGTCGGGGCTGGCCATGCGCGCAACGGTATCGGCGGCGGGCCGCCGGCCGCCGCGCCGCGGCGCGGCCCGGCCCGCTAGAGCGCCGGCACCTCGGCGGCGGGCGTCGGGCGGACCAGGCCGCGCTCGTGCAGGACGACGGCGAGCTGGATCGTGTTCGTCGCCGCGCCCTTGCGCAGGTTGTCGCCGACGACGAAGAGGTCGAGCCCCTTCGGGTTGCCGCGGTCGCGGCGGATGCGGCCGACGAGGACGTCGGAGCGACCGTCGGCGTCGACGGCCATCGGGTAGATCCCGTTCGCGGGGTCGTCGCGGACGTCGAGGCCCGGGGCGGCCTCCAGGAGCTCGCGGGCGCGCTCGGGCGAGAGCTCGTCGCGCGTCTCGACGTTGCAGGTCTCGGAGTGCCCGTTGATGACCGGCACGCGCACGCAGGTCGCCGAGATGCGGATGGTGTCGTCGCCGAGGATCTTGCGCGTCTCGTTGATGAGCTTGAGCTCCTCGTCCGTGTGGTCGTCGACGAAGCTGCCGGCGTGCGGGAGGGCGTTGAACGCGATCTGGTGCGCGTAGGATCGCGGGGCGGGCACGTCGGTGCCGTCGAGGATCGCGCGGGACTCCTCGAACAGCTCGTCGACGGCGGCCTTGCCCGTGCCGGAGACCGCCTGGTACGTCGAGACGACGAGCCGCTCGATGCCCGCGGCCTGCTGGATCGGTCGCAGGGCGACCATGAGCTGCATCGTCGAGCAGTTCGGGTTGGCGACGATGCCCCTGTGGTCGTCGAGCGCCTCGGGGTTGACCTCGGAGACGACGAGCGGCACGCCGTCGTGCATCCGCCAGGCCGACGAGTTGTCGACGACGACCGCGCCGGCGGCCGCGAACTTCGGCGCCCACTCCTTCGAGGTGCTGCCGCCGGCGGAGAAGACCGCGAGGTCGAAGCCCTGGATCGTCTCGTCCGTGATCGGCTGGACGGTCATGCCGCGCAGGGTGCTGCCGGCGGAGCGCGCCGACGCGAACGGCACGATCTCCTTGATCGGCAGGCCCGCGCCGACCGGCGCCGCGGCGTTCGGGGCCTTCGTCGCCGCGCCGACCCGCGTGCCGTCGTTCGGCACCCCGAGCTCGTCCAGCAGGACGCCGCCGACCTGGCCGGTGGCGCCGACGACGGCGATGCGGTACCCCTCGCTGCTCATGCGGTGAAGGGGACGAGGAATCGGGTCGGGGGCCCGTCCCGGCGGCGCTTCGGGAATCGCATCGATCCGGTGGATTTCCCGACCGCCTCCGGAGCGCGACCGGATCGGGCGCGGTGCGACGCCGGACGGGGTGCGAGATCCGCCGCCGCCCGGGGCTCGAACCCGCCGGCCCGTCGCCGTCCTACGGCGCCCCGGGCTCGCCCGCCCGGCC
>WLOB01000171.1 GCA_009699505.1 Actinomycetota bacterium
CCGGGGCGAGGCGCCGGCCGCGGTCGGCGCCTCGTGCGACCGACCCGTCCGGCGGCCGCACCGACCGGCGCACCGTCGCTTGCAGCCGGCTCGGCGGCCGAGGGTCCGACCTACAGTGGACGGATGCCGTCGTTCTCCCTCCGCGTGGCCCCCGCCACGCGCACCGTCCTGCTGGGCGCGGTCCTCGCGTCCGTCGCCGTCCCGGGCTCCGTCGTCGCCGCCTCCGCGGCCACCACCACGACCGCCCCGGCGGCCCCGACCACGCCTGCCGCACCGGCCACCCCCGGCAAGGTCGTCGTCCCCGCCGGCGTGTCGTTCGGCGGCGTCGACCTCTCCGGCCTGACCCAGACCAAGGCGAAGGCCGCGCTGCGCGCGAAGCTCGGGTCGAAGGCCCCGTCGGTCGTGCCCGTCGTCGTCACCGTCGCCGGCCGCCCGCACAAGCTGAAGATGTCGACGATCAACTACCGCTTCGACCTCGAGCGCCTGTCGCAGGCCGCGGTCAAGGCCAAGCCCGGCACGCAGCTGCCGGTCATGACGACCTGGACGTCCGGGAAGACCGCCCGCTGGTTCCGCTCCATGGCGTCCATGAGGAAGTCGACGCGCAACGCGACGATCCGGATCGGCATCACGAAGCAGCGCACCACGGGCTCCCGCAACGGCTGGCGCGTGGACCGCGGGCGCCTCGAGTCGCTCGTGACCCCCGTGCTGAAGGACCCGACGAAGGGCCGCTCCCTGAAGCTCGCCGTCGTCCGCACGAAGCCCGCGGTCACGCTCGGCGGCCTCAAGCGCCAGTACGGCACGATCATCACGGTGGACCGCCCGTCGTTCCGCCTGCGCGTCTTCAAGCGCCTCAAGCTGTCCAAGACGTACAAGATCGCCGTGGGCTCCGAGGGGCACACCACGCCGGCCGGGATGTACAACATCACCTCGAAGCAGGTCAATCCCGCCTGGCACGTGCCGAACTCGGACTGGGCCGGCGACCTCGCCGGTCAGGTCATCCCGGGCGGCGCACCGAACAACCCGCTCAAGGCCCGCTGGCTCGGCCTGCGCGACGGCATCGGCATCCACGGCACCTCCGAGGCCTGGTCCATCGGCACCCGCGCGTCGCACGGCTGCCTCCGCATGCACCCGTCGGACGTCATCGACCTCTACGACCGGATCCCGATGGGCACGCCGGTCAAGATCCGCTAGGCGGACCGTCGTCGGGCGACGCCGGCCGGCGTCGCCCGGTCCCCGCGGGGGCTACTTGCCGAGCGTGCTCTTGAGCAGGAAGCCCGAGATCGCCGCGAGCACGAGCAGCAGGACGCCGGCGCCGGCGCTGCCGATGCCCACGACGCCGAGGACGAGCAGCACGGCGCCGACGACGCCCAGGCCGCCGGTGGCCAGGGTCAGGCGGTAGGCCCGGGTCTCGCGCTGCTTGCGCGTGAGGCGGGTGCCGGAACGGCGCTGGAGATCGCTCATCCCCACATCGTAGTTGGCGCGGGCCCGCTCTCCGCCACCCGGGCGCGGGTCCTCCACGACGCACCCCGTAGCCTGGGGGGCCGGATGGAGTCGCTGCGCATCAACGGCGGGACCCGCATCCCGCTGAGCGACGTCGTGATCCGCGCGAGCCGCTCGTCGGGCCCGGGCGGCCAGCACGCCAACATGACCTCGTCGCGGATCGAGGTGTCGTTCGACGTGCGCGCCAGCCGCGCGCTGTCGCCGGGGCAGCAGGCGCTCGTGCTCGAGCGGGTCGGGCCCGTCGTCCGCGCGGTCTCGCAGGACGCCCGCAGCCAGGCGCGCAACCGGCAGCTCGCCCTGGAGCGCCTCGCCGACCGCATCCGCGAGGCGATCCACGTCGACGCGAAGCGCCGGCCGACCGGCCCGTCCCGCAACGCGAAGCGCCGGCGGGTCGAGTCGAAGGTCAAGCGCGGCCAGGTCAAGAAGGACCGCCGCAGCCCGAAGGACTGGTAGGTCGCACGGCGGGTAATCGTGGGGCATGACCGTGGTCCGCATCGACGTCACCCTCGACCCGGACCACCGCCAGGGCGTCCTCGACGCCCTGCGCGAGCAGCCCGACGTCGTCTCGGTGACCGCCGGGGCGGAGGGCTTCGACGTGGAGCTCGCCGGCTACGCGACGGACGCCGCCCGCGCGCGTGCCAGCGAGATCCTGCGCACGGTGACCGACGCGACCGGCACCGACCTCGGGGCCCTCGCCCTCGCGCCCGACGCCGACGCGAGCGACGGCGCCACTACGACCTGACCGGGGCCGCCGGCCGGCCGGCCGTCACAGCCCGGGCCGGTACCGTCGTAGGGGATGGTCGTCGCCTCGTTCCCCGCGGACCAGTGGCGCGAGTACGTCCAGGAGCCCGGCCGCGAAGGGATCTTCCTCGTCCTCGCCGCGTTCCTCGCGTCGTTCCTGTTCATCCGCACGAGCGCCCGGATGATCCGCAGCGACCGCTTCCCGTGGTGGCCGGGCAGCGTCGTCACCGGCGGCGTGCACCTGCACCACCTCGTCTGGGGCATCGTCCTCATGATGAGCGGCGGCACCCTCGGGTTCGCGCTCGGCGGCCAGGCCCCGTGGTTCCAGGTCTCCGCGGTGATCTTCGGCATCGGCGTCGGGCTGACCTTCGACGAGTTCGCGCTCTGGGTGTACCTGCGCGACGTCTACTGGGCGCGCGAGGGCCGGCAGTCCATCGACGCCGTGGCGATCACCGCGGCGTTCATGGGACTGATCTTCCTCGGCATCAACCCGCTCAAGATCGCCACGGGCGACGACGTCCTGGCGACGCTCGTGTCCGCCGGGTACACGATCGGCGCGCTGCTGGTGGCGGGCGTCTCCTTCGGCAAGGGCCGCTTCTTCCACGGCTTCGGGACCCTCGTGTTCCCGCCCGTCGGCCTGTGGGCGCTCGTGCGCCTGGGCAAGCCGGGGTCGCCGTGGGCCCGCTGGCGCTACGGCGACCGGGACCCCGAGCGCCAGCGCCGGGCGGAGGAGCGGTTCGGGCCGCACCGCCGCTCGGCCGTGCTGGTCGACCGCCTGCGGGCCGCCGTCGGCGGCTTCCCCGTCGAGGCACGGCCGCGCGACGCCCGTGCCGACGACGCGGCGGCGCTCGAGCGCCGGCAGCACGACGCGTCGGTCGAGGCGGCGCTCGAGGTCCAGGCGCGGGCGATGTCCGAGGCGCAGGCGCAGGCCCGCGGCGAGCACCGCGGCGCCGGCCGGCGCTGAGCGCCTACGCGCCCCTCGTCCGGTCCAGCGCCCCGCGCAGCTCGGCGCGCGAGTCGATGCCGAGCTTGCGGTAGACGCGGCCGAGGTGCGTCTCGACGGTCTTGCGACTGACGTGGCGCCGCGCGGCGATCGCGGGGTTGCCGAGCCCCTCCGCCGCCAGCCGCGCGACCTCGAGCTCCGCCCCGGTCAGCGCCTCCGTGCCGTGCAGGGCCGCGCGGCGCGGACGCGCGCCCACGGTCCGGAGGAGGGCCAGCAGCTCGTCGCTCCGGCGCCGGAGGGCCAGGCGGTCGGCGAGCTCGAGCGCCTCGAGCAGCACCGCCCGCGCGGCGGCCGGGTCGCCCGCGTCGCGGTGCGCGGTCCCCAGCGCCGTCAGGCCGCGGAGGAGCAGCAGCCGGGCCGGGGAGGTGCGCAGGAGCGCCACCGCCCGCTCGAGCTGCACCACGCCGTCGGCGCCCCGGACGATCCCCGCGAGCAGCAGCGCGTCGGCCCGGTGCCGCGCCACGGGCGCGTCCGCGGTCCGCTCCACCTCGGCGTCCGCGACGCGCAGCGCCTCGCCCGGGCGGCCGACCGCCACGAGCGCGCGGGCCAGGCTCCATCGTCCGTCGCGCGTCCCGAGCGCCAGGCGGAAGCCGCCGACCCGGAGCCGCTCGGTCTCGCCCTCCTCCGCCGCCGCGATCGCCGCGCGGGGGTCGCCCTCGGCGCGGAGGACCGCCGCCTCGGCCTCGCGCAGCCGCAGCCGGGCGTACGCCGGGATCGTGATCTCCCGCGAGCGCTCGAGCGCCGCGCGGGCCCCCTCGACGTCGGCGGCGTCGAGGTGCGCGTCGACCAGGACGAGCAGCCACCAGGCCGAGTACGGGGTGTCCGTGACCCGCGAGATGTCGAGGGCGCGGCCGGCGTCGGCCAGCGCGGCGGCGGTGTCGCCCCGCAGCCGCAGCGCGAACGCCCGGCCGCCCCGCGCCGTCATCTCGGCCAGGACGTTGTGGCGCGACGCCGCGAAGTCGCTCGCGCGGGTGAGCAGCTCGACCGCCTCGTCGAGCAGGTCCGCGTGGACGAGGCCCGTCGTGACGTGCGTGAGCTGGAACCCGTGGGCGGCCGCGTCCGTCACCGGGTCGCGGGCGGTCGCCCGGCGCGCGAGGCCGGCCACCACCGGGCCGGGCGCGCCGTCGAGCGCCGCCAGGTTGACCGCGTGGGCGACGAGCGGGCCGGCCGCCTCCGCGCCCGCCCGGATGTCCTCGGTCACCGCGGTCACCCGGGGGTCCTCCGCGGGGCGCAGGTGCGGGACGAACATCGCGTCGGTGAGCCAGCCCGCCAGGACCCGGTCGTAGAGCGGGTCGTCCACCGACAGCCCGTCGAGCGCGGCCCGCGACGCGTCGGCGGCCTCGTCGAAGCGCTGCGCCAGGTGGAACGCGCGCCCGAGCGCGTGGCGCAGCTCGGCGCGCCGCCGCGGGTCGTCGATCAGGTCGAGCGCCTCGCGCAGGCGGTCCGCGGCCTCCGGGCGCCCCGCGAGCGCGTCCGCCTCGGCGAGCGCCCCGACGACCGCGACCTCCAGCTCCGGCGGCGGGGGCTCGCGGCGAGCCCGCTCGAGCAGGCGGCCGGCCGCGACCGGGTCGCCCGCCGCGTTCGTCGCCCGCGCGGCGCGCATGAGGACCCCCGCCACCCACGGGTCGCCGTCCGCCCGGGACTCGAGCAGGTGCGCGGCGACGGCCTCGACGCGCGCCCCCGCGGCGTCCAGGAGGGTCGCGGCCCGCCGGTGCAGCCGGGCGCGGGCGAAGGGCGAGAGCTCGTCGCGGACGGCCTCGGCGATCAGGGCGTGCTCGAAGCGCAGGGGCTCCCCGGGGCGCAGGATGCCGGCGCCGGCGAGCCCGTCGGCGGCGGCCTCGGCGTCGTGCGGCTCGAGACCGGCGACCGCGGCGGCCATGCGCAGGTCGGGCCCGGCGCCGAGGACGGCGACCGCGCGGGCGAGGTCGCTCGCCGCGGGATCGAGCCGCCCGAGATCGACGCGCACGGCGTGGCGCACCGCGTCGGGGACCGCGTCGTCGTCGCCGTCCTCCGCCCCGGCGCGCAGGAGCTCGCGGACGTGGAACGGGTTGCCGCCGCTGCGGCGCACGAGCCGGTCGAGCGCCGCCGGGGACGGGGCGGCCGACGACGACGCGCCGAGCGCGAGCCGGGCGACCGCGTCCTCGCCGAGGGGCGCGGGCCGCAGGTACGAGCCGCCCGCGCGGGCGCGCAGGCGGTCGAGCAGGCCGTGGAACGCGCCGGGCTCGCGCGGCCGGGTGGCCACGACGACCAGGAGCGGCAGCCGGCCGAGCGCGGCCGAGAGCTCCTCGAGCACCCGCAGGGACCCGGCGTCCGCCCAGTGCAGGTCGTCCAGGAGCAGCAGCGCGGCCGCCACGCCGCCCCCGCCGACGATCGCGCGGACGTCGGCGAGCACGCCCTGGACGGCCGCGGCGCCGCCGTCCGGCGCGGGCTCGGGGGCCGCGGGCACGTCGTCCGGGACCGGGTCGGGCGCGTCGTCCGGGGCCGGACCACCGGCGCCCGCCGGCGCCGCTCCGAGGGGTCGGCCCTCGTCGTCGAGCAGGCCGCGCACGACGCCGAGCGCCCGGTGGCGGTGCAGCTCGTCGGCCGTCGAGCGCAGCACGCGGACGGCCCGGCGGTGCGGGACCGGGGTCGGGGTCGGCGCCGGCGGCCGCGACGGGCGGGCCCCGGGTGCCCCGGCGGCGGCGAGGAAGAGCTCCGCGGCCTCGTCGAGCAGCCGCGACTTGCCGATGCCGCCGGGACCCTCGACGACCACGAGCCGCCCCCGCCCGGCCAGGGCGTCACGGACCGCCTCCTCGAGGAGCGCCGTCTCCGCCTCGCGGTCGAGCAGCGGTCGGTCGGGGGCACCGCGGTCCCCACCCCGTTGTCCGCCGTGTCCACGCACCGTCCCGCCCAACGTACCGGGACGGGGCGTGCCCGTCGTGTCGGGGACCCGGCCGCCCGTCGTCGGGGTGGCGGCCCCGAAAGATCGGGGACCTCACGGGTTCGCGCCCGCGCGAGGACCGGCAGGGTCGACGGCGTCCGCCCCCGCGCCGTGCGACCGGCGGACCGCACCCATGAGGCTCGACCGCCACAGCGAGGCACGACACGACGGCGACCCGCGCATCCTGCTGCCCGGGGCGCCGACGGGCCTCCCCGACGTCGTCCCGGGCGTCGCCGCGGCGCGGATCGCGCCACCGCCCGCCCCCGTGCCGACGCTCGAGCGCCCGCGCGTCGCCGCCCTGCTGACGGCCGCCGCCGCCCGGCCCCTGACCACGGTCGTCGCCCCGGCCGGCGCGGGCCGCACGGTCGCCCTGGCCGCCTGGGCCGCCGCCGCGGACGTGCCGTGCGCGTGGCTGTCGCTCGACGAGGGCGACGACGAGCCGCGGAGGCTGTGGGCGCACCTGCTGGCCGCGCTGGAACGGATCCGGCCCGGTGCCACCCGCGCAGCCGCCCGGGCCCTGTGGACCGACGCGGACCTCGAGCGGCGCGTCGTGCCGCTCACGGCCGACGCGTTCGCCCGCGCGGCCGGCATCCCCGCGGGCGCACGGCCCCCGGTCGACGGCGGGTCGCGGGCGCCGGGACGCTCCGGCGTCCCCGCGGCGCTCGTGCTCGTCCTGGACGACGCGCACCGGCTGCGCTCGCCCGCCGCGTGGCGGCTGCTCCGGGGCCTGCTGGACCAGGCACCACCGGCGCTGCGGGTCGTGGTCTCCGGCCGCACCGCGCCCCCGCTGCGGACCGTCCGCCGCCGGGCCGCGGGGCAGCTCGCGGCGATCGGGCCCGACGACCTGGCCTTCACCCGTGCGGAGACGGCCGCGTTCCTCGTCGGGCTCCACGGCCTGCGCCTCGAGGAGCCGTGGGTGGGCGCCGCGCACGCCCGGACGGCGGGATGGCCCGCCGGGCTGGCGCTGCTGGCCGGCGCGACGCCGCGGGACCCCGGCCGGTCGCGCTTCCTCGAGGCGCTGGACGACGCCGACCGCTCGACGGCCGGGTACGTCGAGGAGGAGATCCTCGAGACCGTGTCGCCCGCCCTGCGGCAGGTCCTGGTGCGGGCCTCGGTGCTCGGGCGACCGACGGGTCCGCTGTGCGCCGCCGTGCTGGACGACCCCGTCGCCGCGGGCCTGCTCGTGGAGGCCCGGGAGGCGGGGCTCCTGCGGCGCGACGGGACGGAGGAGCGGTGGCGCGCCCCGTTCGGCGACGCGCTGCGCCGGATCCTGGAGGCGCGGGAGCCCGTGGAGGCCGCCGCGCTGCACGCCCGCGCCGTGGTCGCCTGCGTCGCCGTGGGCCGGGTCGGCGAGGCGATCGCCCACGCCACCGCCGCCGGCGACCCGGACCGCGCCGCCGGGCTCGGCGACGCGCACGTGCGGGCCCTGGGCGGAGCACCGCCCCCCGGCGGCGGCGACCGGTCCGGCACGGACGCCGCGGTGCCGTGGCCGTGGGACGGGCGGGTGGCCGACGCCGTCGAGGCGGGCCGCCGGGCGCTCGCGGGGGCGGAGGACCCGTCGCCGACCGTCCGCGCCACGACCGCGGTCGCCCTCGGGCAGGCGCTCTGGCTCGCCGGGGACGCGGCGGGGGCGCTCGCGGCGCTCGAGCCGCGGGTTGGGGCGATGGCGCACCCCTCGCCGCGTTCGTGGGCGCTCGCCGTCCTCGCGCTCGCCGCGGGCGAGGAGGACCCGGAGCGCGCAGGCCGCCTGGCCCGCCACGCCCAGCGCCTGGCCGGGCGGACCGGCGCCCTCTGGCTCGACGGGGTGCTGACGCACCAGGCGCTGGCGGACGCGCTCCGCCGCCGGGCGCGGCACGCCGAGGCCCGCGTGGCCCTGGACCACGCCGGGGAGCTGACCGCGAGCCGGCCGGAGGGCCTGCACCACGCGACGACGCTCGTCCTGCGCGCCGAGCTCGACCTCGCCGTCCGCGACCGCCGGGGCGCCGCGCAGGCGCTGGCGGAGGCCCGGGCCGTGCTCGACCTGCACCCGGGCGCCACGGGTCTCGTGGACCGCGCGGCGCGCCTGCACGGGACGCTGGACCGCCGGCCCGACGTGCTGCGGGGCAGCGCCCCCACGCCCGCGGAGCAGCGGCTGCTGCGGCTGCTGCCGTCGGAGCTCTCGCGACGGGAGATCGGCGCGGAGCTGTTCGTCTCCGTCGACACCGTGAAGACCCACCTGCGCCGCCTCTACCGCCGGCTCGGCGTCGAGACGCGGGCGGAGGCCGTCGCGGTCGCCCGTGAGCGCGGCCTGCTGCCCCCCGCCGGCTGACGGTCCGGGCGGGCGGGCGGCTGACGGTCCGAGTCGGCCGGCGGCCGACGGTCCGGGCCGGCGGGGCCCGGAACGGCGAAGGGCCCCGGGA
>WLOB01000172.1 GCA_009699505.1 Actinomycetota bacterium
CGACGGGACGCCGAGGCGCACCGCCGCGAGGACGACCTCGGGGCTCGGCAGGGCCGCGGGCGCGAGGATCGAGGTGCCCGCCGCGAGCGGGTTGCCGGGCGACGGGCGACCCGGGACGGGCTGCGCCCCCGGGGCCGGGGCGACCGGTCCGGTGGCGGGCGTCGTCGTCGTGCCGGGGGTTCCGGCGACGTCGGCGGACGGCGTGGCGGGACCGGTCCCGGGGGCCGTCGGCGTCGGGGACGTGACGGGGGCGGGCGTCGCGGGCACGGCGGGCGCGGGGGCCGCGGCGCGGACCACGCCGCCGGCGGGGGCCGCGGCCGCGGCGGGGTCGCCGGGACCGGCGGGCGGGACGGGGACGCCGTAGCCCTTCGGGACCTGCGTCTCGTCCTGCTCGTGCGCGGCGGGCGTGGTCGCGCCGTTCGGGCCGCCGGGCTTCGAGGTGTCCTCGAGGAGCGGCGAGCCCGGGGCGGGCGTGACCGGCTTCGCGGCCGCGGTGCCGGCCTGCAGGTCCTTGATCGCGTCGAGCGCCGGCTGGGTGCCGGCGGTCGCCGGGGCGTCCGGGGCGGGGTCGCGCTGCTGCTCGCGCTCGGCGGCGGCGGCCGCGGCCTCCTCCTCCTCGGTGCTCTCGGGTGCCGCGTACGTGTCGGCGACGGAGCCCAGGTGCGCGTACGTGTAGCGGTTGCCGAAGACGTCGCGCAGGCGGACCCAGTGGCCCATCGCGTCGTCGTGGCCGGTGCCGATGATCGTGCCGTCCTGGACCGCGACGACCTCCGTGCCGGGGCGGGCCGTGATCTGCGCGGCGCGGTCGTCGCCGGGACGGCCGCTCCAGACCGGGGCGTCCGCGGCGGGCGCCGGGGTGCCCTCGGGCACGGGCGAGGCACCGCGCGCGTCCGGGTCGGCGACGGCGCCCTGGACGGGCAGGGTGCCCTGGGCGAGGCCGGTCAGCGACGAGACGAGCGGCTCGGGCAGCCCGCTGATGAGCCGGGCCCGCAGCATCACGGAGTCGACGTACCAGTCGGCGTGGTTGTAGGCGAAGATCGCCTTGCGGATGCTGTCCTCCGCGCCGGCGGCCTTCAGGTACCGGGCGGCGGAGAAGATCGCGTCGACCGGGTCCATCGGGTCGGCCTCGCCGTCGCCGTCGGCGTCGGTGCCGTACGTCTTCCAGGTGGCGGGCATGAACTGCATCCAGCCCTGCGCGCCGGCGGACGAGACGTTGAGGTTGCGCCCGTAGTCCGTCTCGATCTCGTTGATCGCCGCGAGGACCTCCCAGCGGATGCCGTACTCGACGCCGGCGGCCTGGTAGATCGGCAGGAGGAACGGCGGGATCCGGAACCGCGCGATGAAGAGGTCCGGGATCGCGGCGGGCGCGCGCAGCAGCTCGGCGTCGCCGCCCAGGAGCGACGGGTCCGCGGCCTCGCCGGCGGTGCCGCCCGCGACGTCGGCGTCGGCGCCGTCCGTCGGGTCCTCGGCGTCCTCGCGGCCCGCCTCGCGCTCGTCCTTCGCCCGCTCGCGGGCCTCCTTCGCGGCCTTCTTGCGGGCCGCGGCACGGCGACGCGCCGCGGCGGCGTGCCTGCGGGCGAGGGCCTGGCGCGCCTCGCGGCGCTCCCGGGCGCGCTGCGCCCTGGCGGTCTCGGCGCGCCCGGCGCCGCCGCTGTCGTCGCCGAGGGAGTCGTCCTCGCGCACCGCGTCGGCGTCGTCGGCCGGCGGGGCGGGGTTCGTCGTCGTCGGCGTGGCCGGCGGGACCGCGGGGTCGGCGGTGGTCGACGCCGGGGGCAGGGCGGCGGGATCGACCGCGTCCGGCGTCGCCGCCGGGTCCGTGGTCGTGGTGGTCGCACGGGCCGCGGGGGCCGGCCCCGTGGTCGTGGTGGTCGCGGCGTGGGCGCCCGGGGCGACGAGGAGGCCGGCGGCGACGACGGCCGCCGCACCGGTGCGGCGGCGCGTGCGGGACGCGCCGTCGGTCCGCCCGGGGTCGACGGACGTCGGGGTCCGTCCCTCGGGGCGATCCTGGCGGGCAGCGGTCATCGGGGGTCCTCGGAGACGGTCGGGGCGGGCGCGTCGGCACCGACCCGCGGGAACAGCGTGGAGAAGCCGGGGAAGGCTCCCTGAGTAGAGCAGCCGGGACGCGCGACCGCGCCGTTCGGCGCCCGGAAGACGTTCGACAGCAGGCGCTCCGCGGGCAGCGGGGCGAGGCCGGTGGGCTGCGCCGGATCGCCGTTGGTGCAGCCCGTCGGATCGAGCACGTCGAGACCGCCCGCGAGCTTCGCGGCGCCGCCCGGCGCGACGTACGCGTTGCGGCGCGTCTGCCCGAAGACCCGCGACTGGTAGGCGAGGGCCTGCGGGGTCAGGGCGGCGCCGGCGCGCAGGTACTTCGGGCCGGCGGCGTCCGTCGCGTTCGTCGCGGCGGTGACGTTCCCGAGGAACGCCGTGAGGTCCCGGCGACCGATGCCCACCTGGCGCAGGATCGGGTTGAGGTTGCGCGTGAAGGGGGTGAGCGCGTCGAGGACGGGCGGGAGCCCGGCCAGGATGCGGTCGGCGGCCGGGAGCCCTGCCTCCGACGCGGTGACGACGGGACCGAGGCGCTGCATGAGGGCCCGCAGGTCGGGGCTCAGCCGGTTCAGGGCCTCGAACGACGGGGTCAGCTCCGTCGCGACGGGCTGCAGCCGCTTGACCACGGGCGTGCCGCGGTCCGCCAGGCGGGTGACCTCGGGCATCGTCGCGGCGAACTCGCGCTCGAAGCCGGGGAGCTCCTCGAAGATCGCGGCGAGCGCCCGGTCGCGCGAGCCGATCGCGGAGAACGTCCGGCTGCCGGCGGTGATCAGGCGGCGCAGGTCGCCCTGGTTGCGGCTGATGGCGGAGAAGACGTCGGCGGTCGACGAGACGGACTGGCGGACCGCGGAGCCCTGGGAGTCCAGGACGGCGGAGAGCTGCTCGAGCTCGTCCGTGAACTGCGGCAGCTCGCCGAGGGTGTCCGAGAAGTCCTGCGCCCGGCCGCGGGTGGCGCCGGCCTGCGCCTGCTGCCACGTGCGGAACGCCGCCCGGGTCTTCGGGTCGAACGTCTTCAGGACGTCGTCGAGCTCCACGGTGGACTCGACCGCGCCCTTCGCCAGGGTGCCGTTGTCGGGCAGGGCGCCGGTGCCGGCGGAGCGGTTCGGGGCGAGCTCGACGTACGTCTCCCCCAGCAGCGTCTTGGACCGCAGCATCGCGCGGGCGGCCTTCGGGATCGGGGCGTACTTCGCCCGGAGCTCGATCGTCACGCGCGTGGTGTCCTGCTCGCGCAGGGACTCCAGGGCGACGACCTTGCCGACGGAGACGCCCGAGATGCGGACGTCGGCCTGGCGGGTGAGCTGGGCGGACTGCGGGACGTCGACGTTGAACCGGTAGCCGACCGGGCGCAGCGGGATCGGGCCGCCGAACGCCATCCAGAGGTACAGCAGCGCGCCGAAGCTCGACAGCGCGAAGACGATCATGATCAGCAGTCGCGAGACCGTGGGGCGGGTCTTGATCACTTGGTCTCCGTCCCCTGCGGGCAGTTGTCGGCCTTCAGCGGCGGGTTCAGCAGGTCGATGATGGTCTTCAGGTAGGGGCTGTCGGAGCGCGCCGCGGGGTTCGTGTAGTTGTCCAGCAGCTGCTGCGTGCCGCAGTTGAAGAGCAGGATCGTGCGGCGGATCGGTCCGACCGCGTCCTGCGTCGACAGCGCGGAGTTCGTGTTGTGCGCGGCCCAGGGCAGGTAGAACAGGTAGCTCTGCTGCCCCACGCCGGTGCCGGCGGGGTCGTAGGCGGCGGCGTCGACGACGTTGTTGAGCACCTTCGTCGTCGTCCGCAGCGGCGGCACGGCGGTCCGCAGGTCGCGGACGCCGGGCGCCAGGCGGCGGGCGACGGGCTGGGCGTCGCGGGCGAAGGGGCGCAGCTGCTTCTCGAGCACCGGACGGGTCTCGGCGAACAACGGACCCACCTGCCGCAGGGACGGGGCCAGCGACCGCGTGGCGGGGCGCAGGCGCGGCAGGCCGCCGGCGAGCGTCGTCGACAGGCGACCGGCCTTCTCGAGCGCCGCGGTGCTCTCGCGCAGCGTGGCGGGGAGCAGTCGGACCGTCTCGCCCAGGTTGCGGTTCTGCGCCGCGAAGCGGGCGAACACGGCCTCGTTGGCGCGGATGAACGCCGCGAGCTGCGCGTCGGTCGAGCCGAGCTCCGAGGTGATCCGGCCGATGTTGGTGACGAGTCGGCGCGTCATCGAGCCGCGCTGGGCGAGCAGCCGCGTCGCGCGGGCACCCTGCCGGGAGAGCGGCTCGAAGCGACGCAGCGCGCGGGCGAGCGCCCGGCCGCCGGGTCCGCCGATCGCGGTGCCGGCGTCGCCGAGCAGCGCGGCGAGCTGCGCCCGCGTGTCGACGTCGAGCTTGGCGATGATCTCGTCGAAGTTGACGTCGGGCGCGGTGCGGTCGACGTTGATCGTCGAGCCGTCCTTCAGCGGTGCGCCGGCCTCGCGGGTGCCGGGCTCGAGCTGGACGACCATGTCCTTCAGCGGCGTCTTCGGCCGCAGGAGCACCGTGGCGTCGGGGCGCACGCGCGAGGCGTAGCGCTCCTCGAGCCGCAGCCGGACGACGGCCTGGCCGCGGTCCAGGCGGACGCTCTCGACCTTGCCGACGTTCACGCCGGCGATCGTCACGGCCTGGCCCTGCCCGGGCATCACGCCGTTGGCGTTCTCGAACCGCGCGTCGACGCGGTAGTAGTCCTCGCCGACGATGGGCGCCCAGCTCGGGGGCGTCACGTTCTGGTTCGAGAAGATGTAGCCGCCGACCAGGAGGGCGACGACCATCAGGCCGACGAGGAACGCGGCCTCGCCGGCGTGGGTGCGCAGACCACGCATCAGCGGACCTTCCCGGGGATGGGGTCGAGGTTCGGCCGGGCGGGCGCGGGGGCGCTCGCGTTGGAGCCGTCGGCCTTGCCGCGCGACGCCGGGCCGTTCACCGGCGGGACCGGGTTGGTCGAGCAGCGGACGTCCGTGCGGAACGGCGGCAGCTTCGGGCTGAACGCCGGGCTCGTGCCCGTCGACGGCTCGGTCAGGTTCGCGAACTGCGGCTGGTTGCCGTTGAAGTTCGTGTAGCCCGTCTTGATCTTCGTGCCGCCGCCGATGGTCTGCAGGCGCAGCTTCGAGCCGTTGCCGTCGAAGGTCTGGCCCTCGCCGGCCATGCCGACGACGCCGTACCAGAACTCCTTGTAGTTCTCGACGCCCGCCGAGAGCGGACCGTCGTCGACCTCGATGTTCAGAGTCGGCAGGAACACGCGGTTCATGCAGGCGGTGAAGGAGGAGAGCTCGGGCACCCAGGTGCGCGACTCGCGCGTCAGCCGGGCGATGTCCTGGAGCGTCGGGCGCACGTCGCCGAGCAGCCCGCGGAGCTCCTTCTCGCCCAGGAGCGGCGCCGCCTGGCGCAGCCACGGACGGCCGGCCGCGATGACGTCCGGCAGCTCGCGCATGGCGGCGGTGAGGTCGCGGGCGGCGGTCCGGGTGGGCGGGAGGGCGCGGCGCAGGCTGCCGAACGCCACGCGGGCGGTCGACGAGGTGCGGCCGAGCTCCCGGACGGTGTCCTGCAGCGGCGCGCTGTTGTCGGCGAGCGTCGAGACGGTGGTGTCGAAGTTCCGGACGGCGCCCGAGAGCGCGCGCTGGTCCTGCGCGAGGGCGGCGGTGACGTCGCCGATGCCGGCGATCGCCTTCGTCAGGTCGCCGTTGACGCGGCCGCGCAGGTCGGTCGTGACCTTCGCGCCGTCGCGGAGGGACCGCGGGGAGGTCTTCAGCGCCTCGTTCAGCGCCTGGCCACCCGTCCTGCCACGGACGGCCTCGTCCTGCGACGCGTCCTCCTTGGCGGTCGGGGTCGAGCCGAAGCCGTCGCCCAGG
Organism: Actinomycetota bacterium; assembly: GCA_009699505.1. Lineage (GTDB taxonomy): Bacteria > Actinomycetota > Thermoleophilia > Solirubrobacterales > Solirubrobacteraceae > Patulibacter. Next base: position 5,888 of record WLOB01000172.1, read on the forward strand.
CCGCCGACGGTCGCCTGCAGCGCCTTGCGCTGGTCGGCCTGGAGCGTCGTCAGGACCTGGTCGAGCTGGACCGGGACGGACGTGCGGGTGACGGGGATCGTGCCGCCGTCGGGCATGGCCGGCGCGTCGGGCGTGCCGGGCTGCAGCTCGACGAAGAAGTTGCCCTCGAGGAACAGGCGCGGGCGGATCCTGACGGACGCGTCGCGGCGCAGGACCTTGCGGCCGTCCTCGTCGACCTGCATGCGGATCACGGCGTACTCGCTCCTGCCGTACCGCCCGGTGTCGACGACCTTGCCGACCTTGACGCCCGCGATGCGGACGGGCGAGCCCTTCGCCAGGAGGTTCGAGGTCCGCACGACGGCGGAGACCTCGTAGTGCTGGCGGAACGGCACGCTCTTGGCGAAGCCGAAGTACACGCCGATCGCCACGACGAGCAGGAAGAGCGCCCCGAACTTGACGGGGCTGATGCGGGTGCGCCGGTTGGGCGGCTGCGTCGTGCCGCTCACTTCGCACCGACCTTCTGGCCCTCGGTGACGACGCCCTCGTTCGCGGGCGTGTTGCCGATCATCTGGCGGCCCGGCACGTAGACCTCGTTGCCGGCCTCGCACTCGCGCGGCTGCCCGGGGGCGGCCGTGTTCGGGTACGGGTTGCTGTGCAGGACGCTGTCGGACGGGTACTTCGGCTTCGCCGCGCGGAGGTCCTGCGCGGGACCGGCCGCGGGCTTCGCGGACGGCCCCGACTCGCCGTCGGGGAAGTTCGGCAGGATCAGCAGCCCGGTCCGCAGCGCGGGCCCGACGCTGTCGGACTCCGACAGGCTGCTGGCCAGGTTGCGGGTCAGGAGCGTCGCGTAGTTGCAGACGCTCTGGGCCGGCGTCACGTACGAGAGCGTCGGCCGCAGCACCTGGGCGAGCGCGCGGAGGTCGCCCATGCCCTGGAAGGTGCGGCGGTCGGTGCCGAAGCGCTGCAGGTTCGACAGCGTGCGGGTGAGCCGGCGGTTCAGGGCCGGCGAGCGGCGCAGGGCCGGCGTGCCGGCCGCGAACGCGTCGCCCAGGCCGGGCGACGCCGCCGTCAGCGCGGAGAACGCCGGGCGCAGGCGCCGGAAGAGCTCCGTCGAGGCGTTCAGGAACTCGGCCTGCTTCGGCAGCTCCTCGATGCCCGCGTTCAGCGCACGGGGACCGAAGGAGATCGAGTCCTGGATCGACGGGCGCACGCGGTCCAGCGCGACGAAGGTCCGGCGGAGCGTCGTGACGAGGTCCGCCTGTGCGGCCGCGACGGGCGCGACCTCGGCGGCGGTGTTCTGCAGCGCGGGGAAGATGCGGTCGAAGCCGGTGGCCTTCGCGACGAGGTTGCGCAGCGCGGGCTCGGCCTTCTCGAGGAGCGGCGTCAGGTCCCGGACCGTGTCGTTCAGCGCCTCGCCGCGACCGGCGACGGCGGAGCCGAACTCCGTCAGGTTGTCGCCCGACGCGGCGCGCGTGCGCTCGTCGAAGGTGTTGAACAGGTCGTCGAGCTCGACCGGCTTGTTGCCGGCGTAGCGCAGCGGGATCGTCGCGCCGTCGGCGAGCGTCCGCCTCGAGCGGCCCGCGGTCAGCTGGACGTACTTCAGGCCCAGGGCGGAGCGCGGGCGGATGTCGACCCGGCTGTCCTCGGGGAGCGGCTTCGCGCTCAGGTCGAGCTTCATGACGATGGTCGCGCCGCTCGAGCCGTCCGTGCCCTTGCGGGGCTCGATCGCGCTGACGAAGCCGACGCGGCTGCCGCCCTTGCGCACGTCATTGCCGACGATGAGCGCGGCGGAGTCCGGCACCTCCGCGCGGACGACGTAGGTCTTCACGAACGGCAGGCCGCTGTTGGCGTTGTAGGCCAGGACGACCGCGACGATCGCGATCAGGGCGGTCGCGGCGCCGATCAGCACCGGGTTGGCCGCGAGCGCGCTGCGCTTCTGGCGGGGGCCTCCGTCGATCATCGACCGGACTCCTTCGACAGCAGCGAGTTGAGCTCGGCGCTCGCGGGGGCGACGGACCGGGCCTCGGCCTCCTCGGCCTCGGGCGCACCGGTCTGGTTCGGGTCGAACTGCGCGATGCACTGCCCGACGACCGTGGGGCTGCGCTCGATGCAGAGGCTGTTGTAGACGGTCGAGCGCGTGTAGTGCGACGTGCCGTCCTTGCCGTTCAGCGTGCCCGTGTACAGGTAGAGCAGCTGCATCAGGCTCGCGACGCCGCCCGTGCGGTCGAACGAGCCGGTCAGCTCGGCGAGGCTCCGCGACGCCGGCAGGAGGGGCTTCGTCGTCGACCGGACCTGGCGGGCCAGGCGGTCGAGCTGCGGGAACGTCTCGCGGCCCTGGTCGGCGGTGTCGCCGAGGGTCCTGATCGCGGGGCGCGCCGCCGCGGCGAACGGGCCGAGGCCCGTCACCGCGCGGTTGACGTCCGGCGCCTTCGCGGAGAGGTTCGCGATGGACGGCCCGAACTGGTCCGACAGCCGGCCGATGCGGGCGACGGCGGGCTTCAGCTCGCGCAGGAAGGCGGGGAGCCGCTCGAGGTCGCGCTCGAGGTCGGCGCCGCGCTCGGCGGAGGAGGCCGCGACGCGCCCGGAGGTCGCGATGAACCCGGCGAGGTCGCCGCGGCGCTCGGCCAGCGGCCCCAGGGCGGCGTC
>WLOB01000173.1 GCA_009699505.1 Actinomycetota bacterium
GCATGGTCGTGCCGAGCCACACGAGGTGGCTCATGATGCGGTTGAGCTCGAGGTGGATGACCCGCAGGTACTGGGCGCGCTTGGGCACCTCGACGCCGAGGAGGTCCTCGACGGCGCCGCAGTACGCCATGGCGTTGAAGTAGTACGCCAGGTAGTCCATCCGCTCGACGACGGGGATGGCCTTCCAGTACGCCTTGTCCTCGGCGGTCTTCTCGATGCCGGTGTGGAGGTAGCCGATGATCGGCTTGACGTCCCGGATGACCTCGCCCTCGAGCGTGGTCAACAGGCGGAGCACCCCGTGGGTCGCCGGGTGGTGCGGCCCCATGTTGATCGTCAGGAGCTCGGTCTCGTCCTGCGTGGCGACCGCGCCGAGCTGGGAGGAGAAGTCGATGGTCGCCTCGTCCGCGCGGTAGCGCTTGGCGATCGTCTCCCAGTCCTCCTCGCGCTCCTTGAGCGCGGTGGCGGTCGGTGCGGCGCCGGAGGCCCCCTCGGGGTCGGCGGACGGCGAGCGTCCCCCGCCCTCGTCGGGCTGGCCCGGCGTCGAGGCGGAGGGCGTCGTGGCCGACGTCTCGTCGGCGACGCGGGGGCCGCGCTCGCGCTCCGTGGTGCTGGCGTCCGAGTCGTGCTCGCGGTCGGCCGCCGCGGCGGCGCCGTCCTCGGGGACGGGTCCGTCCCGCCTGCCGTCGTCCGTGCTCACTTCCACCACCCCGGGTTGCGCTGCTCGTTGCCCGTGAAGAGGACGGGCTCGCCGCCGATCGGGAAGTCCCGGCGCTGCGGGTGCCCGATGTAGTCGTCGGGCAGGAGGATGCGGCGCATGTCGGGGTGCCCCTCGAAGACCACGCCGAACATGTCGAACGCCTCGCGCTCCTGGAAGCTCGCCGTCGGCCACCGCGGCGTGACGGAGGGGACGTACGGGTCCGACAGCGGGACGCGCACCTTCACGGAGACGCGGTCCTGCTGCTCGTACGACAGGAGCTCGTAGACGACGCCGAAGCGCGGCTCGTCCGGGTAGTAGTCGAGCGCGTGCAGCGACATGAGGTGCGTGTAGCCCTGCGAGCGCAGCCGCTCGAGGGTCTCGCCGATCGCGGCGGGCCGCACCTGGATCTCGGCGCGCCGCGCGCGGTGCTGGGTGGCGACGACCGCGTCGTCCCCGCCCGAGCCGACGATGCCGACGAGGCGCTCGAACGCCGCGAGATCAGGCACGCGCGTCCTGCTCCCGCGCCTCGAGCTCGGCGGCCTTCCCGGCCCGCTCCTCGAGCTCGTCGAGGCTCCAGGGCTTCGTCTCCTCCGTGCCGTGGGCGCGGTACCGGTCGCGCCAGGCCATCGTCGGGTCGTCCTGGATCATCTTGCGCAGCTTGAGGATCCCGTAGACCACGGCCTCGGGCCGCGGCGGGCAGCCCGGGATGTGGACGTCGACCGGCATGAACTTGTCGGCCGGGACGATCGCGTAGTTGTTGAAGACGCCCATGGACGAGGAGCAGGCGCCCATCGCGATGGCGTACTTCGGCTCGAGCATCTGGTCGTAGATGCGGCGGACGACCGGCGCCATCTTCATCGAGACGCGGCCGGCCAGAATGATCATGTCCGCCTGGCGCGGCGTGGCGCGCATGGCCTCGGAGCCGAAGCGCGACATGTCCATGCGGGAGCCGACGAGCGAGATCATCTCGATGGAGCAGCACGCGAGCCCGAAGGTCAGCGGGAAGATCGAGTTGCCCTGCGCCCAGTGGGCGGCCTTGTCGAGCGTCGTCGTGACGATGGAGTCGCGGACGTGCTGCTCGAGGTCGTCGCCCTCGAGCTCGCCGCGGAGGAGGTCCCGGGCGCGCAGCTGGCGGGCGCGGAAGGCCTCCTTGTCGCCGGGAGCGAGCGCGCCGGACGCGAGCGCCGCGTCCGCCTTGCCGTGCCTGATCACTTCCATTCGAGAGCACCCCTCCGCCACACGTAGATGAGCGCCACCATCAGCAGCACGATGAACACGGCCGTCTCGATGAGGGCGAAGGTGCCGAACGCCTTCAGCTCCACCGCGATCGGATAGAGGAAGACCACCTCGATGTCGAACAGCAGGAAGAGCATCGCGATCAGGTAGAAGCTGATCCCGAAGCGGAAGCCCTGCTGGACGTCGGACGGCAGTCCGCTCTCGTACGCGTCGTCGTGGACCGTCGTCGGCCGTCGCCTGAAGCGCGGACCGAGGAACGAGTTCGCCGCGACGAAGAGCGCACCCACGCCCGTCGAAAGCACGAGGAACACCAAGAGCGGGAGATACGACCGGAGCACCACCTCCTGTTCTACCAGTTGCGGCGGGGGCTTCCTGAGGTTCGGCAACCCTCACTTTTAGCTGCTCGTAACGTCCTGCACGAAGTCGCGACCGACTTTGCGCCAACCGTTGCGAGCCGGGGTGCGCGGTGTCACGAGCATGTCACGAGGTGCCGGCGGAGGCGCGTGGCGGGCCGGGTCGGATCGGGCGTTCCGGTGGTCGGCGTACGCGGGCGGGAGGACGGGGCGGGCGGCGCGCGGGGCGACGGGTGGCGGGTGCCGGCGGGGAGCGACGTCGACCCGCCCGCGAGGCCTCGCCCGCCGGCGGCCGGTCCCCTCCCGCCCTTCGTGGCAGCCGTCGCGAATCGTCGAGACGTCCACCCGAACGGGGGGTCGGCCCCGTCCGCGGTCCGCGTGGACGGTCAGAGGCCGCCGCGCTCGACCGTGACGCGCAGCGCGAGGAACGCGATGACGAGGGCCGAGGTCGCCATGACGCCGATCTCGCGGCGGACGATCTCGCGGACCACGCCGCGCTGGCCGGCCTCGTCGAGCAGGGCCACGTCGGCGGCGCCGTCGAGGCCGCGGCGCTCGAGGACCTGCTCGGCCGCGATCAGGCGCAGCTGCTCCGCGACGAGCGAGATCGCCACCGGCATGAGCGAGTAGAGCCAGAAGAGCCAGCTCGTGGGGTCCGCGCCCGAGACCCAGACGGCGCCGGCCGCCAGCGCGAGCGCCAGCGCGCCGGTCTGGGTGACGCGCACGGCGATCCAGTAGCTGCCCCGCGCGTCGAACCGCCACCAGAGCCACGCGCCCCAGGCCCCGGAGGCGAGGGCGACCACTCCGACGACGAGCGCGATGACGAGGACGACCGAGGACATGCGGCCGGGATCGTCGCACGCCGGGGCCCGACGGCGAGGGGTCGGGCGGCGGGCGGGTCGCGGCCACCGGCCGACGTGCGCACGGGGCGCCGCCGTCCTCGAGATGACTCACCCCCGGCACCGGCCAATTGGTTGCCGCCGTCAAAGACCAGTCGCGGGCATCAAGTGCAGATGCGAGAGGGTCTTCGTGGCCGGTGCCGGGGGGCGATGACCTGTTTCGCCCCCGCGCAGCGGGCTCCTTCCCGGCTCCCGGAAGTTTTTTCCGGGCCGGGCGCCCACCCCGGCGGCCCGCACCGCCCGGCGGCCCGCACCGCCCGGCGGTGCGTCAGCCGTCCTCGCCGCTCGCCGGGGCGTCCGCCGGGTCCTCGCGGCGGCGACCGGGCTCGGGGGTGCAGTCGGGCTCGGGGCCCGTGACCTCGAGGTCGGCGACCATCCCGAGGTCCTCCTCCCCCGCCTGCCCGCTGATGATCCGGTACGAGCCGGGACCGAGGCAGATCGCGATGACGCCCCGGCGGACGTCGCCGGGCTTGAGCGGCGGGCGGCTCGAGGCGGCGAAGCGGGCGCGGCGGTTGCCGCGCTTGTCGTCGTCGGAGACGATGCGCAGGCTGTGGACGAGCCGCCCGGTGTTCCGCGCGTCGACCACGAGGCGCCCCGCCGGCATGACGAGGTTCCGGGGGGTGATGGAGTACTCCGAGAGGTCCAGGCGCACCTCGCCGTCCTCGATCCGCGTCTCCGGACCCGTGTTGCAGCCGGCCTGGACGACGAGCACCGCGACGACGAGGACCACGAGGCCGGCGAGGACCCAACGGAGGTCGTGAACGGGGTCCACGGTGCGGTCCCGGCCGGGCATCGGGGGCACTATCGCTCATCCTCGCGTGGGGGCGCGCCTCGACGGGGACCCTCTGGTCTAGGATCCAGGCCACATGCAGCGTCGAGCCCTCACGACCCTGGGTGCCCTGGCGGCAGCCCTCGTCCTCGCCTCCTGCGGGTCCGAGTCGGTCCAGACCAACATCGACAACGGACCGCTCAAGGGGGAGAAGAACCCAGTCGTGCTCAAGGGCGCGAACCTCTTCGCCGAGCGGTGCTCCGGATGCCACACCCTCGCGGTGGCCGGCACCCAGGGCGGCGCCTACGCGATCAAGGACCGCGAGCGCTCGGACGGACCGAACTTCGACCTCCGCGCCGAGACGAAGGGCTCCGTCCTCTACGCCCTCCACAACGGCGGCTACTCCGGCGCGATCATGCCCGCGAACATCGCGGTCGGTGACGACGCCGAGGCGATCGCCGAGTTCCTCTGCCGCTACACCGGGCTGAAGGCCAAGGAGTCGTCGAGCCCCGCCGACCGCCCGACCGCGGCGCAGCGCTGCGCGGACGTCGGTCCGCCCAAGGCCGGCAACGCCGAGCAGACCCCCGCCGGGTCCGGCGTCCCGGAGACCGAAGGTGCCGGCCAGGAGAGCAGCAACCCGCAGCAGGGCAGCGAGGGCGACGTCCGCCCGTAGCGCCCGGGCCGGCCGCGCCGGCCCACGCAGGACTTCCCGGAGGGGCGGCACGTGCCGCCCCTTCGTCGTTCCGGGACGGCACCCGCCTCCCGCGCTACCCCCGCCGGGCGATCTCGAACGCCACGAGGGTGGTCGCGCACGCCACGTTGAGCGACTCGACGCCGCCGGGCATCGGGACGGACGTCCACGAGTGCGCGAATGCGGCCGACTGCTCCGAGGCGCCCTCGTGCTCGCCGCCGACGAGGAACGCGATGCGGTCGGGCAGCTCGATCTCCCACAGCGACGTCGGGGCGCCCGCGTCGAGGCCGACGATCGCGAAGCCGGCGTCCGTGAGCTCCGAGAGCGCGCCCGGGGCGTCCGAGGTCCGCAGGATCGGGGACGAGAAGGCGGTGCCGGCCGACGCCTTGACGACCTGCGGGCCGATGGCCGCCGTGCCGCGGCGGGGGACGACGATTCCGTCGATGCCGGCGGCGGTCGCCGAGCGGATGATCAGCCCGAGGTTGCCCGGGGTGGTCACGCCGTCGACGACGAGCAGCCGCTGCTTGCGCGACGGGTCGCGCGTCAGCTCCTCCAGGCGGTCGGTGAGCGCCCCCATCTCGGGTGCGACGACGTCGGCCACGACGCCCTGGTCCTGCCGGCCGTTGCCCGAGATGAGCGACACGCGGTGCGCCGAGGTCTCCCGGACGTCCACGCCGCGCTCCGTCGCGGACTTCTTGACCTCGCTCGTGACCGCGCCGCCCATCTCGGCGATCGTCACCCCCGCGACCTCGAGCTTCGGGTCGCGCAGCGCCTCGAGCACCGCACGACGGCCGTAGACGGTGATGCAGCGGTCGCGCCGCTGGCCGGGTTCCATGGACGGAGACATCGTCGTGGAGGGTACGGACGCGGGCCGGTCGGGCGTGGCCGCGCGGGGCGACCGGGCCGCCCGTCCGCTCGACGGACGGCACCGGGCACCGCCGCGGGCGTCCGGGCTACGCTCTGCCCCGATGCTCGACCTGAAGGCCCTGCGCCGCGATCCCGACGCCGCCCGTGCCGCCCTCGCCCGCCGCGGGGGCACCGACGCGGAGGCCTTCGACGCCGTCCTCGTCCTCGACGAGCGCCGCCGCGAGCTGCTGCCGCAGCTCGAGACGCTCCGGGCGGAGCAGAACGCCGCCAACGGCGCGATCGCCCAGGCGAAGAAGGCCGCGAAGGCGTCCGGCGACGGGACCGCGGCCGACGCCGCCGTCGCCGCGATGCGCGACGTCTCCGCCCGCGCCAAGGCCATCCAGGAGGAGCTCGCCGCGGTCGAGGCAGACCTGGCCGACCAGCAGGCCCGCCTGCCGAACCTCCCCCACGCCGACGCGCCGCCGCAGGACACCGTCGTGCGGACGGTCGGCGAGCCGGCGCTCGACGGGCTCGGGGCGCGCCCGGGGGCCGACGCCACGGACGTCGCTCCCCCCGCCGCGGAGCCGAGGGACCACCTCGAGCTGGCCGGCGCCCACCGGGTCGACATGGAGCGCGGCGCCAAGCTGTCGGGCTCGCGCTTCGCGTACCTGCGCGGCGACCTCGTCTTCCTCGAGCTCGCGCTCGTGCAGTGGGCGCTCTCCAAGCTGCGCGACAAGGGCCACGAGGCCGTCATCCCGCCGGTGCTGGTCCGCGAGGACGCCCTCTACGGCACCGGGTTCCTGCCCGACACGGAGCAGCAGATCTACGCGCTGCCCGGCGACGACCTGTACCTCGTCGGCACGAGCGAGGTCGCCCTGGCGTCCATGCACGCCGGCGAGATCCTCGAGGTCGCCGAGCTGCCGCTGCGCTACGCGGGCTTCTCGCCGTGCTTCCGCCGCGAGGCCGGGGCCGCCGGCGCCAGCGACCGCGGGCTGTTCCGCGTGCACCAGTTCGACAAGGTCGAGATGTTCTCGTTCGTCCCGCCGGAGGACGCCGAGGAGGAGCACGCGCGGCTCCTGGCGATCGAGGAGGAGATCCTCACCGACCTCGGGATCCCGTACCAGGTGGTCGACATCGCGGTGGACGACCTGGGCGCCTCGGCGGCCCGCAAGTTCGACTGCGAGGCGTGGCTGCCGTCGCAGGGCCAGTACCGCGAGCTGACGTCGACGTCGAACACGACCGACTTCCAGGCCCGGCGCCTCGGCACGCGGCTGAAGGACTCCCGTCCCGAGTCCGCCCGCAAGCCCGAGCCGCTCGCGACGCTGAACGGCACCGCGGTGGCGGTCGGCCGGACGATCATCGCGCTGCTCGAGCACGGCCAGCGGGAGGACGGCACGATCGTCCTGCCCGAGTGCCTGACGCCGTTCGGCGCGCCGCGGGTCCTGCCGGCGGCGCGCTGAGTCGCCGGGGGGGCCGACGGCCCGCCCCCGGCGAGGTCAGGCCCGGCGGCCCGCCCCGTCCTCGAGCTCCTTCGTCGCGAGGTAGTCCGCCGTCAGCGGGATCGCGATGAGGATCGCGGCGGGGATCGCCAGGAGGAGCGGCGGGTCGTCGCCCTTGATGGCCTGCAGCAGACCGAAGAGGACGAGGTTCGAGCCGATCACCGTCGCCGGGAACCTCCAGCTCCACAGCCCGGCCACGAACGCGCCCCAGGCGACGAGGGCGGCGAGCACGAGGAAGAGCGTGCCGTGCGTGCCGCCGAGCGGGCCGACGAACGAGTCCGTGTCGATGACCTCGAGGTAGCCGAGGAGCAGGGGCACGAGGGTGAAGACGTCGATCAGGGCGAGCACGCCGACGATCTTCAGGAAGCGCTTCGTGCGTGCGGGGTCGGCGGTCGAGACGTCGAACATGGTGCGAAGGGTACGAGGCCGGACCCCACCGCGGTCGCCGCGCGTCACACGATCGGCTCAGGGTGGGCGCGCCGCCGGGCACCGGTCCGGCCGGGACGCGGGCGAGCGGGCACGCGCCACGTCCGCGGGCCACGACCGGCCCCGACGGTCACGCGGATCGAGCGCCTGCGCGCCACCTTGAACGGCCCACGGCCCGGGGTCGCCCGGGTGTGGGAGGGTCGGGGACATGACGGACACGAGGTACGACGAGCTCGTCGCGAACCACTCCTGGAACGTCCCCGAGCGCTTCAACGTGGCCGCCGGGGTGTGCGACGCGTGGCCGGACGAGAAGCTCGCGATGGTCCACGAGGGCCCCGACGGCACCGTCCGCGAGGTCCGGTGGAAGGAGCAGCGCGAGCTGGCCAACCGGTTCGCGAACCTCGCCGTCGAGCACGGCATCGGGCGCGAGGACGTCGTCGCGATGCTCGTCCCGCCGCGGCCCGAGGCGGCCGCCGCGTTCCTGGGCACCTACAAGGCCGGCGCGATCCTGCTGGCCATGTCGGTCCTCTACGGCGAGGAGGGCATCCGCCACCGCATCCGCGACTCCGGCGCCCGCCTGGTCGTGACGGACGAGGCGCACCGCGAGCAGATCGCCAAGGCCATCACCGGCCTGGACGGCTGGGACGCGGGCGGCGGCGCCGACGGGCTGCCGGGCTCGGCCGACCACACGATGCTGATCCTCACGGCGGAGCTGCTCGACGGCGCCTCGCCCGAGTTCGAGACGGTCGACACCGCCTCGGACGACCCCGCGCAGCTCTTCTACACGTCGGGGACCACCGGTCTGGCGAAGGGCATCCTGCACGCCCACCGCTTCGTCCTGGGCCACGAGGAGTTCGAGTACTGCCACGAGGTGCAGGACGGCGAGCGCTTCCGCTCCATGAGCGAGTGGGCCTGGGCCGCGGGACTGAACCCGCTGCTCGGCGCGTGGCGCACCGGCGCCACCCACTACGTCCTCGAGCGCGAGGGCGGGTTCGACCCCGAGGCCGAGCTCGCGTTCCAGAGCCGCCACGAGATCACGAACCTCTTCACGACCCC
>WLOB01000174.1 GCA_009699505.1 Actinomycetota bacterium
CGACGGCGCCCGCCCCTACGGCAGCTCGTCCGCCGGGTCGACCGCGCCGTCCTCCGGCGTCGTCGGGGTCGTCGGCGTCGTCCGGGTGGTCGTCGTGGTCGCCGGCGCCTCCTCCGTGACGGTCTGCGTCTCGGTGGTGGTCGTCGTCGGCACCGTCTCGGTGCGCGTGACGGTCTCCGGCGCGACGGTCGTGACCGTCGGCGTGACGGTCTCCGTCGTCGTGGTGGTCGCGGGCGCCGCCTGCGTCTTCGCCGGCGCGCTGCGGCCCTCGCGGAAGATCGTCGTGCTGTCCTTGCCGGCGAGCACCTCCGGCACCGTGATCAGGAGCGCGGCGACGACGAAGCCCAGGAGGCCGGTCACGATCGCGACCTGCCAGCGACGGCGGTTGCGGGCGGCGACGGCGTGGACCGTCACCGGCTCGGCCCCGACCGGACCGGGCGGCTGCGGACCCACGGCGGGCGAGACCTGCGTGGGCTGGTCGGCCGGGCCGGGGACGACGCCGTGGACCCGGGTGGGGTCGGTGTCGGAGAACGGGGTGCCGGGACCCGTCGGCGCCCCGTAGGGACCGGGGTCCGCCGCGGTGCGCCGGGCGATCGGCAGCGCCGCCGGCAGCGCCGTCGTCACGACCTCGGTCGGCTTGCGCAGCGCCTCGCGGAACACCGCGACGGCGACCGGCGTGAACGCGGCGGAGGCCAGGGTGCCCGGCGCCCAGACCTTGGAGCAGATGAACGCCGCGAGCGCCGAGGCGGCCGCGGTGATGATGAGCGTCTTGAGGTCGAGCGCCCCCGCGGCGGCCGCCGGCGGCGGGGCCGGCTGGGGCGCGGGAGGCTGCACGCGGGTGGGCTGTTCGCGGGGTGAGGACATCGGGGGAGGAGGGACGGTGGGGGACCGACCCGTCCTCTGGTTCTAGCGCACCACGACGGAGCGCGAGTGGACCCGGGTCACGAACGACGTTCAGCCGCGAGGTCCCCGCGCGCACCCGTCGCGCCGCTACGTTCTGCGCACCATGAGCGACCCCCGGACCACCCGCGCCTGGCCCCACCCGGACGTGGTCGCCGACCTCGCGGCGCTGCGGGCCGCGGCGCCGCTGACGCACTGCATCACGAACGTCGTCGTCTCGAACGTGACGGCCAACGTGCTCCTGGCCACCGGGGCCTCGCCGGCGATGGTCCACGCGCCGGAGGAGGCCGGCGACCTCGCGGCGGTCGCCGGCGGGCTCCTGGTCAACCTGGGCACGGTCACCGCCGAGCAGGGCGAGGCCGCGCGCGTCGCGGTGCGGGCCGCCGTGGGCGCCGGCGTGCCGTGGGTGCTCGACCCCGTCGCCGTCGGCCCGCTGCCGATGCGCACCGCGCTGGCCCACGAGCTGCTGGAGCACCGACCCGCCGTCGTCCGGGCGAACGCGTCGGAGGTGCTGGCGCTCGCCGGCGGCACGGGCGGGCGCGGCGTCGACGCGACGAGCGGACCCGAGGCGGCGCTCGACGCCGCGCGCGAGCTCGTCGCCGCGACGGGCGCGGTCGTCGCGATCAGCGGCCCGGTCGACCACCTCGTGACCGCAGACGGGGTCCTGCACGTCCCGGGCGGCGACGTCCTCCTCACCCGCGTGACCGGCGCGGGCTGCGCGCTGGGGGCGCTCGTGGCCGCGTTCCTCGCCGTCGCGCCGGATCCGCTGCGCGCCGCCACGGCCGCGCACGCCGTGGTCGCGGTCGCGGCGGAGCGCGCGTCGAGCGCCTCGCGCGGCCCCGGATCGTTCGCCGTGGGGCTGCTCGACGAGCTCTCCCGCCTCGACACCCACGCGCACTGATCGGCCTCCCGGGCGCGCGCCGCGCGACGCGTGGCGGCACGGCGCACCGCGCGCGCCCGCGGATCCTGTGACGCTTGGTGCATGACCGACGGACAGATCGTGGCGCTCCTGCAGACCCTCGCGGAAGCGGAGACGCACGCGATCGAGACCCCCGAGAAGTACGAGCGCCTCCGCCGCGACTCCGTCCAGCCGAAGCAGCTCGACGAGGTCGACGACTTCGTCACGCGCAAGGGCGGCAGCATCGAGACCGCCTCCACGCCCGGCTACAAGGGCGCCCCGGCGACCGACGTCGAGTACTACATCGTCCCGACGAAGGCCATCTACCGCGGCGGCGCCGCGGCCGGCCTGTAGCACCGCCCGCGGGCGTCAGCCCTGCGCCGGCGCAGGCGGACGACGAACGAGGCGCCCCCACCGGGCGCGTTCGCCGCACGGACGGTGCCGTCGTGCGCCTCGACGATCGCGGCCACGATCGCCAGGCCGAGGCCCACGCCGCTCCTGCCGCCCCTGAGCGACCGGCCGGGCGTCCAAGCCCGGGCCCGGATCTCTCGCCCGCGGGACGGGCGTGCGGCGTCCACCGCGGCGGACACTGATGGCATGCCTCTCGCCCGCTCCACCCTCTCGCTCGTGAAGACCGGCGTCCGGCCGCGGGAGTTCGAGCTCCGCGAGGACGGCCGGGCGCTCGGCTCGCTTCGCCTGGGCCCCGGCCGCGCGCCCGCCGAGGCCACGGTCGGCCACCGCTCCTGGACCCTGACCCCCGGGGCCTGCCGATCATCGGTCGACGCCCTGGCCGCCGACGGCGGGGTCGGCGCCGCCCTGCGCGCCGGGCACATCACGCTGGCCGGGGACCGTCGACCGTTCGCCACGTGGCGACGCAACCGGACCGTCGGGGCCTGCGCCGAGCTGGCCGCCGACGGTTCCACGGCGACCCTGCGGATCCGCCGCCGGACCGCGCCCGGGCTCGACGTCTCGATCGACGGCGACCTGCTCGAGCGCGAGCTGCTCGTGCTGCTGGCCGGCTACGACCTGCTGCGCTGAGCCAGCGGCAGGCGGACGACGAACGAGGCGCCCCCACCGGGCGCGTTCGCCGCGCGGACGGTGCCGTCGTGCGCCTCGACGATCGCGGCCACGATCGCCAGGCCGAGGCCCGCGCCGCTCCTGCCGCGGGTCCGGCCGCCCTCCGAGCGCCAGAAGCGGCCGAAGATCGCCTGCGGGTCCTCGGACGGCAGGCCCTGCCCGTGGTCGCGGACCTCGACCTCGACGTGCCCGCCGTCGACGGTCGTCGTGATCTCGACGGGGGTGCCCGCCGGCGTGTGCACGAGGGCGTTGCGCACGAGGTTCGTCAGCACCTGGCGCAGCTGACCGTCGTCGCCGTGGACGACGGCCTCCGCCGCACCGCCCGGCGTGACCGTCCGCGACGGATCGATGGCGCGGGCGTCCTCCGCCGCGTCCTCGGCGATCAGCGCGACGTCCACCGGGCCGTGGGACTTCTCGGGCGCCTCGTCCAGGCGGGCGAGGACGAGCAGGTCCTCGACGAGCACGCCCATCCGCGCAGCCTCGTCCTCGATGCGGCTCATCGCCTTCTTCAGGTCCTCGGGGTCCTGCACGGCGCCGACGCGGAAGAGCTCGGCGTACCCGCGGATCGACGCGAGCGGCGTGCGCAGCTCGTGGGAGGCGTCCGAGAGGAACTGCCGCAGGCGGCCCTCGCTGGCCTCGCGCTCCGCGAACGCCCCCTCCAGGCGGCCGAGCATGCCGTTCAGCGCCAGGCCCAGGCGGCCGACCTCCGTCCGGGGCGAGGCGTCCCCGACGCGCTGGTCCAGGTCGCCCGCCGCGATCGCTCCCGCGGTGGAGGCCATGCGGTCCAGGGGCCGCAGGCCGATGCGCACGAGGACCCAGGACAGGCCGGTGAGCAGGGCCAGCGCGATCGCGATGACGACGGCCTCCGTCTGCAGCAGGCGGTCCAGGGTCGCGTCGACGTCGGTGAGCGGGACGGCGACCACCGCGAAGCCGGACGTCAGCGCGGCCCGGGCGGCGCGGCGCCGCGCGGCGGCCCCGGTGCCGGTGGCCGCCGCCGTGGTGGCGGCCTCGCCGGTCCGGCCGGTGCCACGCCGGAAGCCCTCGCCGGCGGGCCGCGCGAACGTCCGGACCCGGTAGCGCAGGTCGTCGTCGCCCTCGGCCTCCGCGGTGAACGTGCTGCCCGCCCGCAGGACCGCGGGGAGGACCGGGGAGGCCAGCGCGTCGGCGTTGAAGGACGGGTCCGCGCCGGTCTCCTCGCCGACCTTGCGGCCGTCCGCCCCGCGGAGCTCGGCGTACGTGCCCGGCTGCAGGTCGCCGCCCCCGCGCCCGAGGTCGTCGGGATCGTCGAGGTCGAGGGACGGGCCGCCCGCCCGGCCGAGCTCGCGGGCCCGGGGCGGCGGGCTGCCGGGACCGAAGAACCCCTGCAGCCCGTTCTGGCGCGCGAGCCGCTGGGTCGCGCCGAACCGGGCGCTCGCGAGCTGGTCGTCGACCTGGTCGAGCAGCGCCCCGCGCTGGCTCGCGTAGGTGACCGCCGCCAGGGCGATCATCGCGACGGCGGTGAGGACGACGACCGTCGCGATCAGGCGGGCGCGCAGCGTCATGGGCGGGAGCGGGTGGCGGTCGGCACGGCGGGCTCAGCGCCGCGGCGCGCGCAGGGCGTAGCCGACGCCGCGGGCTGTGTGGATCAGCGACGGCAGGCGCTCGCCGCCGGCGCCGTCGAGCTTCCTGCGCAGGTACGAGACGTACGTCTCGAGCACCCGCGCGTCGCCCCCGAAGTCGTAGTCCCAGACGTGGTCGAGGATCTGCGCGCGCGTCAGCACGCGGCGCGGGTTGCGCAGGAGGTACCGCAGCAGCCGGTACTCCGTGTCGGTCAGGTCGACGAGGTGGCCGGCGCGGGTGACCTCGCGGGTGTCCTCGTCCATCTCGAGGTCCTCGAACCGCAGCGTCGGGGACTCGTCCGTCGCCTGGCCGGTGCGGCGGAGGATCACGCGGATGCGCGCGACGAGCTCCTCGAGCGAGAACGGCTTCGTGACGTAGTCGTCGCCGCCCGAGGTCAGGCCGCGCAGCTTGTCCTCCGTCGCGTCGCGGGCGGTGAGGAACACGATCGGCACGTGGCCGCGCTGGGCGCCGAGCTTCTCCGCCACCTCGAAGCCCGTCATGTCGGGCAGCATCACGTCGAGCACCATGATCTGCGGGCGGAAGGACTCGACCCGGCTCAGCGCCTCGTCGCCCGTGCCGGCCGTCGCGACCTCGAAGCCCTGGAACTTCAGGGCCATCGACACGACGTCGACGATGTTGGGCTCGTCGTCGACCACCAGGACGCGGTGGGCAGGGGCCTCCTGGGTGCTCATGGGGGCAGCATCGCAGCCGATCCTGGGTGTTTCCTGGGGAGCGGCCGGGGAGATCGCCGCGTCGCCGTGCTAGAACCGCGGGCGTGCGCTCGCCCCTCAAGCGCGTCGGGAGCCCGAAGGGCCGGCGCGGCCCCCGCGCCGACGCCGAACCGCCCCGCGACGAGCGGACCGTCCTGCAGGTGCTCCTCGGCGACCTCGTCCTCGCGGCCCTCGCCGGCCTCGTCTACGGCCTCCTGGGCGGCGACCTCGTCGCGTCGATCACCTTCGGGGTCATCGTCTACGTGATCTTCCTGTTCCTCGACCTCCAGGTGCGCCGGAGGCAGCGGGAGCGGGAGCAGGCGGAGGCGCGGGACGGGGCGCCGCCGGAGGGCTGAGCCGAGCGGCCGCCTCGCCCGCGGGACGGCACCGTCGCGCCGCGTCAGCGGCGCACCTCGTGGCCGGCGTCCCGCAGGCGCCCCGCCGCCTCGTCGACCCGGTCCGCCGGGACCAGGACGAGGTCCGCGTCGAACGTCGAGCAGACGAACACGGGCAGGCCCGCCTCGCTCAGGGGCCGCAGCACCGCCAGGAGCATCCCGGGCAGGTCGAGGTCGTGGGCGGCCTCGCCGTGGAACGCGCGCCAGGGCTCGGCGGGCGCCTCGTCGTCGCGGACCGGGCGGACGACCGTCAGGCCGTCGGGCGCCCGGACCAGGGCGATCCAGCCGTCCGCCGGCGCGTCCGCCGTGCCGCGCTCGACGACCAGGCGCCCGGGCAGGAGGCGGAGGGGCTGCACGGGCGGGGGCACCCGTGCAGCGTAGGGCGGCACGGCGCCGCCCGGCCCTACGAGGCGCTGACCTCGTAGAGCGTCCCGCCGTCGACGGTGACCGCCGTGACGGCCGTCCCGTGCGCCGTCACCCAGGCGTTCAGGGCGCTCGAGGAGCTCCCGCCCGGGCCGCCCCGGCCGTTCGTGGAGACGAGGACGTACCGCAGCTCGCCGTCGCGGACCATCTGCGCCAGCTGGGCGACGGTGGGGGCCGGGTCGCTGCCGCCGAAGCCGCCGATCGTGACGACCGGTTCACCGGTCTGGATGATCACGCCGGCCGTGGTCTGCGAGCCGCTCGCGGCCAGCAGATACTTCGCGGCCCCCTGGTTGGCCTGCAGATACGCGAGGACCGCGGAGGAGATCGATCCCCCGCCCATCCCGCCGCCGCCCGTGCCGCCTGCGGAGCGGCTGCTCGAGGAGGACGACCCGGTGACGGTCGCGCCGGACGCCGCCCCGGTGGCGTCCCCCGTCGCGGTGGCACCGTCACCCGTGGTGCTCGAGCCGCCCGGCACCGCCGGGGGCGCGCCGCCGCCCCCGGGCACGGCGCCCGCCGGGGGCGTGCCCGTCCGACCGCCGGGGCCGCGCGTACCGCCGCCGCGCATCCCGCCGGGGCCACCCATGCCGCCCTGCGCGGCGGACGCCGGGCCCGCGAGGACGTTGTTGCCGTTCAGCGACCGGTCGACGGAGGCGACCGCGTAGGACGCGGGGCCCGCGCCGATCGCGAGGATCCCGGCCGCTGCGGCGGCCGTCGCCAGGCGGCGCATCGTCGCGCCGGAGCGGCGCAGGCCGACGGACCCCAGGACCGCCAGGCCGGCGAGGACCGGGACCGCGATCCGCAGCCAGGGCTGGAAGTCCGAGGCGCGGCCGAGCAGCTCGACCGACGTCCACGCGGTGACGGCGACGGCCGCGGCCAGGCCCACGTGGGCGACGAGCGACGTGCGCGCGGCCCGCCACAGCAGCACGAGGCCGACGGCGGACGAGCCGGCGATCGCGGGCGCCATGGCGCTCGTGTAGTACGGGTGGAACGTGCCCTCGGCCGTCGAGAAGACGAGGGCGTGGACGAGCGTCCAGATGCCGAGGAGCACGATCACGGCGCGTGCCCGGTCCGTGCGGGGTGCGTGGCGGGTGAGCCACAGCGCAGCGACGAGCGAGAGCGCGGCGAGCGGCAGCAGCCAGGCGATCTGCGCCCCGACCTGCTCGTTGAACAGCCGTCCGAGGCCGGCGAGGCCGCCGAACGACGCCCCGTTCCCGCCGCCCGTGCCGCCCTCGTCGCCGGTGATGCGGCCGAGCCCGTTGTAGCCCAGGATGAGGTTCCAGGCGGAGCCGTCCTCGGAGCCGCCGACGTAGGGCTTCGCGCCGGGCCACAGCGAGACCGCGGTCGGCCACGCGGCCGAGACGGCGACCATGACGACGCCCGCGACCGAGAGCCGCCGGATCCGCGTCAGGAGCCGCGGCGGGCCGGCGAGCAGGTAGACCGCGCCGAGCGCGGGCACGATCATCCAGCCCTGCAGCATCTTCGCGGTGAACGCGAGGCCGACGAACACGCCGGCCCACACGAGCCACTTCAGGCGCCCGTCCTCGACGGCGCGCATCGTGGCCCAGGCCGAGGCGACGAGCAGGAGGATCAGGAGCGCGTCGGGGTTGTTCACGCGCCCGATCGCGACGGTGATCGGGGTGACCGCCAGGAGCGCGGCGGCCAGCAGGCCGGCGGCCGCGGCGCCGGAGGCCCCGAGGCGGTCCTCGAGCCCCCGGCGGACGGTGGCGTGCAGCAGCCCGACGGAAGCGATCGTGCAGAGCGCCTGCGGCAGCAGCATGCTGAAGCTGCCGAAGCCGAGGATGCGCGTCGACAGGCCCATGAGCCAGATCGAGAGCGGCGGCTTGTCGACCGTGATGAACGACCCGGGGTCGAGCGAGCCGAAGAACCAGGCCTTCCACGAGACCGACGCCGACCGCACGGCCGCCGCGTAGTACGTGTTCGACATCCCGTTGCCCGACAGGTTCCAGAGCATCAGGAACGCCGAGGCGACGAGGACGCCCCAGAGCGCCGGACGGATCCACGCGGGGTCGCCCTCGCGGCCCCGCACCAGCGTCGTCAGACGGCGGCGGCCGGTGCCGTCCCCCGTCCCCCGGCGGTCGTCGACCGGGCCGCGGTCGCCTCCACGGGCGTCGGCCCGATCGTCCGGACGGTCGCCCGCGTGGTGCGGCGCGTCGGTCGTGGCGGGCGGCGCGGCGACGGCGAACCGGCGCTGGCCCCCGAGGGGCATGTCGCGGGCCGGGCGCGGACGTCCGCGGCGGCCGAGGGAGGTCTCGAACATGGGCACCACGATCGAGGTGCGCCGTGGGGGTCCCTTGGGCGTTCCCTGGGAGGGCGCTGGGACCCGCCTCCCGCAACGTCACACCGGCGACGCGCGGGGCGCGAAAGGCTCCGGACGTCCGTCCAAGGGGTCC
>WLOB01000175.1 GCA_009699505.1 Actinomycetota bacterium
AGCTCGAACTCGCGGCGCGTCAGCTCGAGGTCGCGGCCGCCGCGCGACGCCGTCAGGGACGACGGGCACAGCTCGAGGTCGCCGACCACGAGCCGCTGGTCGTCCTCGGGCGGCCGGCGACGCAGCAGGGCGTTCAGGCGCGCGACGACCTCCTCGAGCGCGAACGGCTTGACGACGTAGTCGTCGGCGCCGGCCTGCAGGCCCGACACGCGGTCGTCGACCTCGTCGCGGGCGGAGAGGACGCAGACCGGGACCTCCTCGCCGGCCGCGCGCAGGCGCTTGAGCACCTCGAGGCCGTCGAGGTCGGGCATCGTGAGGTCGAGCAGCATCGCCGCCGGCCGGACCCGCGGCACGGCCTCGAGGGCGGCACGGCCCCCGGAGGCGGGGACGACGGAGAAGCCCTCGAGCTCCAGCCCGACGCCGAGGGTGCGCCGGATGGAGGCGTCGTCGTCGACGAGCAGCACCACGGGGCGCCCGGGGGACGCTCCGGCGGAGCTCATCGGCCGGTGTAGCAGTTGGGGCTCACGACGTCGCCCGCGTCGCGCTGCACCACGTTGCGGCCCTTGCCGCAGGCCACCCGGTCGACCTCGCCGTCGCGGACGAAGATGACGTTGTTGCCGTCGCCGGCGCTGATGCGGTCGCGGCCGGGACCGCCGATGATGCGGTCCGCCCCGCCGCGGGCGACGATCGTGTCGTTGCCACGACCGCCGTTGAAGTACTCCTTGGAGCCCGTGCCGTTCCAGAAGTTGTCCCGCCCCGGCCTCGTGACGTCGACGTAGCAGCGGGCGTACTGCGCGCGGGGGCGCTTCGCCGTCGGGCACAGCGGCAGCGCTGCGGCCTCGGCGCGGTCGACCGGGTCGAGGCCCGGCTGGGCGACGACCACCCCGACGCACAGCGCGACGAGGACGAGGAGGCAGGTCAGGAAGCGGAACATCGGGAGTCCAGGGGGCGCGGGGGACAGGTCGCGGGACGACCCGCATCGTTGCACGCGGAACGACGCCGGGCGGCGGCTTCCTCACGGGCCTCTCACGAAGGGTCCTCCGTGCCCGACGGGCCGTCGGACCGGGCTCCTCACGAGACCCTCACGGAGCGTGAGGCGCGGGTGAGAGATGCCCCACGGCGTGCTCCGGGGCCGCGATAACCCGTCCATCACCCCAGCCCCCGACGCAAGGACCGACACCATGAAGCTCCACCGCACCACCGCCCGCCGCGCCACCCTCCTCGCCGTCACGGCGCTCGCCCTCGTCCCGACCGCCGCCTCCGCCGCGAACACGAACGGCACCGACCGCGGCGAGCTGCTCCGCGGCACCGGCGTGGCGGACGTCATCGACGGTCGCGGCGGCAACGACCGGATCTTCGGCTTCGGCGGCATCGACACCCTTCGGGGCGGCGCCGGCTACGACCGGATCTTCGGCGGCTCCGGCAACGACAGCCTGTTCGGCGAGCGCGGCAACGACTTCCTGAACGGCCAGTCCGGCGACGACGTCCTCCGCGGCGACGCGAACGACACGGGCGACCGCACGTCGTACGACCGCCTGATCGGCGGCGCCGGCGCCGACACGCTCTACGGCGGCGACTCGCACGACCGGCTCTCCGGCAGCACCGGCAACGACAAGGCCTTCGGCGAGCGCGGCGCGGACCGCATCGCGGGCGGCCGCGGCGACGACGCCCTCGACGGCGGCGCGGGCAACGACACGATCTTCGCCAACCGCGGCGTCGACACGGTCGAGGGCGGCGCCGGCAGCGACCGCCTGTGGGCGCTCGCCAAGGGCGACGTCGTCCCGGGCCCCGGCGGTGCCGTCGACCAGGTCGGCGACACGGTGAACGCCGGCTCGGGCAACGACCGGATCCGCACCCGCGACGGCGAGGTCGACCGGGTCACCTGCGGCGAGGGCAAGGACCGCGCCGACCTCGACAACGCCGACGTGATCGTCGACGCGACGGCGGCCGCGCCGAACGGCTCGTGCGAGACCGTGGTCCGGGCGGACCCGAAGGCCGGCGAGTCCAACGACGAGGACCGCCAGGAGGCGCCGAAGGACGAGCGCGCCACCTCCTGACCCGAGGACGGTGACCCGGGGCGCCGCCGGCGCCCCGGGCCTCGCCCCGGGTGACGGCGCGCACGCCCGGCGGCCCCCCGGCCGGCGTGCCCCGTCCACCGATCCGTCCGCCGGGGCCCCGAGCTGGTTCCCCCCGTCGGCGATCGGGCACAGTGACGGGTCGATGCGCGCCTTCTCCTGTCCCGTCTGCTCACGCCTGGTGACCTTCGAGAGCGATCGGTGCCTGCACTGCGGGGCGGCGATGGCCTTCGACCCCGCCACCCGCGGTCTCGTCGCCCTGGACTTCGGCACCGTCGCCGTCGCGGACGCCGCCACGCAGGCGGTCGAGGGCCGCGACCGCTGCGCCAACGCGACGCTCATCGGCTGCAACTGGCTCGCCCCGCCGACCGCCCCCGCGATCCCGGTCGAGGGCCCCGACCCGAACGCCGGTGCGCCGCGCGACGCGCTCTGCGCGAGCTGCGCCCTGACCCGCACCCGGCCGGCCGACGGCGACACGGAGGGCATCGAGCGGTTCGCCGGCGCCGAGCGCCAGAAGCGGCGCCTGCACTTCGAGCTCCTCGAGCTCGGCCTGCCGATCACGGACGGCCAGGAGACCCCGGGCGGGCTGGTCTTCGACCTGCTCTCGAGCGCGGTGGAGCCCGTCACCACGGGCCACGCCGACGGCGTCGTCACGATCGACCTGGCGGAGGAGGACGACGTCCACCGCGTGAAGATGCGCGAGCAGCTCGCCGAGCCGTACCGCACGATGCTCGGCCACCTCCGCCACGAGGTCGGCCACTACTACTGGACCGTGATCGTCGCCGACGCCGGCGAAGAGGCGCTCCTGGCCGAGGCCCGCGAGCTCTTCGGCGACGACCGCGAGGACTACGGCGCCGCGCTGGACCGGCACTACGCCGAGGGCGCGCCCGACGACTGGGAGGACCGCCACGTCAGCGCCTACGCGACGATGCACCCCATGGAGGACTGGGCCGAGACGTGGGCCCACTACCTGCACCTCTGGGACGCGCTGCAGACCGCGGCGTCCTACCGGGTGTCCGTCGCCGGGCCCGAGCACGTGACGGACCCCAGCGGCACGTTCGCCGGGCGCGTCGAGGCGCCGGTCGTCGGGCGCTTCCCCGAGGCGCTCGAGCAGTGGCTGCCCGTCTCCTACGCGCTCAACGCGCTGAACCGGAGCCTCGGCAGCCAGGACCTCTACCCCTTCGTGCTGTCGCCGCCGGTCGTCGAGAAGCTGGCGTTCATCGACCGCGCGGTGGCCGCCGCCGCGACGCCGCGACCCGTGGGCGTGCCCACGACCTGAGGACCGGAGGGCCCCGCGGGTCGCCGGGCGGGGACGTCCGCGCAAGACGGCGTGCACCGGTCGGGACGACGGCGCGTTCCTGCGACACGGGGGCTACCGTCGAACGCTGCCGATGCCCGAGCCCCGCCGACCCCGGCCCCCGCGCCCGACCCCCCAGGGGGGCGCCGCGGGCCCCTCGACCCCCCGCACGTCCGACCGTCCCCGTCCCTCCCGAGCCACGGGTGGCGGTGCCACGCCGCGGCGCACCGCGTCCCCCGGATCCGGCCTCCCGCCGCGCGCGCCGGCCGGTGGGCCCGCCGGGTCGTCCTCCGGCGGCGGCCGGCTGCGCGGCGCGCCCCTCGTGGCGATCGTCGTCCTCGCGCTGCTCCTCGTGGTCGTCGTGGCGTCGCTCGTGGTGCGCGCCGGCCACGACGGCGAGGCGCTGCCGGGCACGCGGGTGGCCGGCGTCGACGTCGGGGGCATCACCACCTCGCGCATCGCCTCCCGCCTGCGGCCGGTCGTCGGCGACCAGCGCACGCTGCGGCTGCGCGCCGACGGCGACGTCGTGACGATCAAGGCCGCCGACCTGGGCTACGCGGTCGACCTGCAGGGCACCGCGCGGGCGGCCGTCGCCGCCGGCCGCGACGGGGCCCTGAACGCCGTGGTCGGTCCCCTGCGCGGCTACGTCGTCGGCCGCGACGTGCCGGTGCGCTCCACGTTCGACGAGGCCCAGGCCCGCAAGGCGCTCGCGCCCGTCGCGCGCAAGGTCGCCCGCGGCGCGTACGCCGGGGCCCTGAAGGTCGACCCGGAGACCCTCGAGGTCTCCACGACGAAGCCGCGGGCCGGCCGCGCGGTGAACATGGCCGCGCTCGTCTCGCGGGTGCGGAGGGAGCTGCGCGAGGGCGACGGCGCGACGTTCGATGTGCCCCTGCGATCCGTCGACGCGGTCCCCGAGTCCCGCCTGCAGGAGGTCGCCAGCGAGGCCGAGGACTACCTGCGCCAGCCCCTGCGGCTGACGGGCGCCGGCAGCCCCCTGACGCTGAGCACCGCGCAGACCGCCGCGATCCTGGCGCTCGAGAGCCGCGACGGCGGCCGCCGCGCCGAGCTCGGCGCCGGCGGGGAGGCCCTCACCGCGCTCCTGGACCGGATCGTCAAGCGCGGGCGCAAGCTGCCGCGCGACGCCACGGTGAGCGCCCCGCGGAGCGCCGCCAGCCTCACCGGCAAGGGCGACGTGACGTGGCGACCGCGCAGCGCGTCGGTGACCGTGAAGGCGGGCCGCACCGGCCGCGAGGTGCGCCGCGACCGCCTCGCCGCCCGCATCGAGTCCGCCGTCTCCGCCGGCCGGCACTCCGTGTCCGTCCCGCGCCGGACGGTCCAGCCCAAGGTCACGTCGACGACCGCGCGGAAGATCGACTCCGTCATCGGGACGTTCACGACGCCGTACGTCGCCGGGCAGCCGCGCGTGACGAACATCCGCCAGATGGCGCGGACGGTCGACGGCACCCTGATCGCCCCGGGCGCCCAGTTCTCGCTGAACGGCATCACGGGCGAGCGGACGAAGCCCAAGGGCTACGTCGAGGCGCCGTTCATCGCGAACAACCGGATCGAGCCGTCCGTCGGCGGCGGCGTGTCGCAGTTCTCGACCACGATGTACAACGCCGCCTACTTCGCGGGCCTGCAGATCGACGCCTACCGCGCCCACAGCCTGTACATCGACCGCTATCCGCCGGGCCGCGAGTCGACGCTGAACTTCCCCGACATCGACATGCGGTGGACGAACGACACGGACGTCCCGGTCCTCGTGCGCACGAGCTACGACGACGCCGGCGTGACCGTCACCCTCTACGGCGACAACGGCGACCGGCGCGTCTCGGCGAAGGCCGGGGACCGGCAGGACGCCGACGGCGGCGACTTCCAGATCACCGTCACGCGGACGATCCGCTACGGCGACGGGCGCACCGCCTCGTCGGCGCAGACGACGCGGTACGAGAACGAGCAGCAGGGCGAGACGGAGTAGGGGCGGGGCGCCACGGATCCCGGCCCCGGGGCCGCCGCGTTAGGGTCCGCCGCATGGCCGCGTCCTTCACCACCGCCAAGCTCGAAGCGACCGCCCCGGAGCGCTTCGTCCGCCTGCGCAAGCCGCTCGGCGTCACGAGCTTCGGGATCAACCAGATGGTCCTCGAGCCGGGGCAGCGGATGCGCATCCACCGCCACGAGCACCAGGAGGAGGTCTTCCTCGTGCTCGCGGGCCGGCTGACGATCGCCTTCGAGGACGGCGAGCAGGACTTCGGCCCGGACGAGCTCGTGCGGGTCGCCCCGGAGGTCCGCCGGCAGATGCTCAACCCCGGGCCGGAGCGCGTGTCGTTCCTCGCCCTGGGCGGGTCCGGCGACCACGAGCCGCGCGACGCGGAGGCCTTCGACGCGTGGGACGGCGAGCCCCGGGGCGTCGCGGACGTCCCGATGCCCGACGACCTGCCGGCCACCGAGCTGCGGAGCGCCTGAGCCGTGGCCGTCCCGCGCTGGAAGCACCGGTGCAACCGGGTGGCGAGCCGGTTCCGCGCCGTCGGCGGGACCCTGCAGGTCGAGGGCGACACGCTCTGGTTCCGGCCCTCCGACCTGGAGCGCCGCCTGAACGAGGAGGACTGGTCGCTGCCCCTGGCGTCCGTCACCGGGTTCCGCGTCGCGCCCGTGTCGGTGCGCGACCTCTTCGTCGGCGGCCTGCGTCCGCGCCTGGCCCTCGACGAGGGCCGGCAGGCGACGCACCTCTTCGTCGTCCGCGACCCGCAGGCGGTCGCGAAGGAGCTGCTCGCCGTCGCGGTGGAGCCGGTCGACGGGGCGTTCCCCGGCGACGGGGCCCGAGGCTGAGGCGGCGACCGGGGGACTCGCGACAGGCCGCGGTGCTGAGGGCGGCGACCGGGCCGAGGCGCGGGAGCCCGACGCGGGCGAACTGCCCGGCCGTCCGTCGCACCTCAGGTCGTCGCGGTGCCCTCGTCGCCGTCGTCCGGGCGCGCGTCGGGCCCCGGGACGGACGGGTCCAGCAGGGGGCCGGCCATCGACCGGCCCTCGCCGTCCCACAGGTTGATCCGCCCGGCCCCGTCCGGGTACTCGCCGGCCGCGACGCGGAACGCCCCGTCGGCGCCGTAGAGCTCGACGGTCGACGGCGACCTCGGCGGGTCGGGGCGCTGGCCGACGCGACCGCGCAGCGTGCCCTCCTCGTCCAGCAGCTCCATGCCGGTGCCGCCGTCGGGCCAGACGCCGACGCCGGCGCGGTAGTGCCCGTCGCGGTCCCAGAACTCGGCGCTCGCCTCGCGGTCCGGCGCGGGGCCCTCGGCCAGGAGCGCCCGGAGCTTCCCCGCCCCGTCCCAGACGGACAGGCCGGTCGGTCGCCCGCCGCCCTCCCCGAGGCTGATGCGGTGGTTGCGCCCCGCGTCGAAGAGCTCGACGGAGGAGGAGCCGTCGATCCAGGTGCCGAGCGCCGCGCGGAACGTGCCCTCGCGGTCGGCGACCTTGATCGACGCGGAGCCGGCGGGCTCGACCCCGACGGTCACGCGGATCCGGCCGTCACCGTCGGCGAGGTCCAGGGCGACGCCGCCGTCGGGCGTCACCCCGAGCCGGGCGCGGACGGCACCGGAGTCGTCGACGAGCTCGAAGGCGGTGTCGCGCATTCCGAGGGTCCGAGGCGGGCCCGGCGGTCGGATGCACGGGGACGCCGCCCGCGTCGCCGTGGCAGCCTGGGGGCATGACCGCCCGCTCCGCGCCGTTCCGGGACCTCGTCGGCCGCCGGGTGCTCATCACCGGGGCGGCCCGCGGGATCGGGGCCGCGCTGGCGCGCGACCTGGCGGGGCGCGGGGCCCGCGTGTCCGTCGTCGGGCTGGAGGAGGACCGGCTCGAGGCGCTGTGCGCGGAGCTCGAGGGGGCGACGTCGACGGGCGACCGCGCCACGCCGCCCGGTACCCGGCACGCGTGGTTCTCCGCCGACGTCCGCGACCTCGACGCCGTGCGCGCCGCGGTCGAGGGCACGGTCGCCCGGTTCGGGGGCCTCGACGTCGTCGTGGCCAACGCGGGGATCGTCAACCTCGGCACCGTCGCGGGCTCGCCGACGGAGGACCTGCTGCGCACGATCGACGTGAACCTCCAGGGCGTCGTGCGGACGGTCGGCGCGGCGCTGCAGCCGATCATCGACGCACGCGGCCACGTGCTCGTCGTCTCCTCCGCCTCCGCGCTGGGTCCGACCGCCGGGATGGCGGCCTACACGGCGAGCAAGGCGGGCGTGGAGGCCTTCGCCGACGCGCTGTCGCAGGAGCTCCGGCCGACGGGTGCGACCGTCGGCTGCGCGTACCTCTCGTGGGTCGACACCGACCTCGTGCGCGACGTGGACGAGCTCCTGCCGAGCATGCAGCTCCTGCGCCGACGGCTGCCCTGGCCGCTGCGCGCCACGACGACCCCGTCCGACGCCGCGGCGGCGCTCGCGGACGGCATCCGCGCCCGGGCCCGCCGCACGATGGTCCCCGGCGGCATCGCGCTGCTGCGCTGGACCCGCCCGGCCATGACGAGCCGCGCCGGCGAGGCCGTGATGGGGCTCCTCGGCCACCGGCTGATCCCGCGGATGGACCGCGAGTCGCGCGCCCTGTCGCGCCGGTTCGGGGCGAACACGCCGGACTGAGCCTAGGGCCGCGCGAGCCTGATCGGGCCCTTCGCGCCCGGCTGAACCCGCTCCCCGTGCTGGCGGATCTCGAGCCGGCCGGCGGCGGTCTCGTCCGCGGCGACCCGTCGCACGTCGTCCATCAGGCCCCGCCAGTCGCCCTCGGGACGCAGCGCCCGCGCGGCCTCGGAGGGGCAGATCGTCGCCCCGTCGCGGCGGGCGTCCAGGAGCTCGTCGATCGTCTCGCGGATGCGGGAGTCGGACGGGGCGGCCATGGATCGAGGCTAGCGCGCGGTGCGTCGCGTGGCGGGCGGTCGCGCGGCACAGCGGGCGGTCGGTGCGCCGTGGCGGACGGTCGCTGGGGCGGGGACGGTGCGCCGTGGCGGACGGTCGCTGGGGCGGGGACGGTGCGCCGTGGCGGACGGTCGCGGGGGCGCG
>WLOB01000176.1 GCA_009699505.1 Actinomycetota bacterium
GATCGGGTCCTCGGTGTAGGCGAGGATGCCCTTCATCGGGCCGTCGGCGGCGGCCTTGACGGCGGCGTTGATCTCCTCGACCGTCGTGTCCTTCGCGGTGCGGATCGTCAGGTCGACGACCGAGCCGGTCGGCACGGGGGCGCGGACGGCGAAGCCGGAGAGCTTGCCCTTCAGCTCGGGCAGCACGAGGCCGACGGCCTTGGCGGCGCCGGTCGACGCCGGGATGAGGTTCGTCGCGGCGGCGCGGGCACGGCGGAGGTCGCTGTGCGGCGCGTCGAGCAGGCGCTGGTCGCCCGTGTACGCGTGGATCGTCGTCATCAGGCCGTGCTCGATGCCGACCGCGTCGTTGATCGCCTTGGCGAACGGCGCGAGGCAGTTCGTCGTGCAGGACGCGTTGGAGATGACGTGGTGCTTCTCCTTGTCGTACTGGTCGTCGTTGACGCCCAGCACGAGCGTGATGTCCTCGTTCTTCGCCGGGGCGGAGATGATGACCTTGGAGACGTCGCCCGTCATGTGGGCCTTGGCCTTCTCCGCGTCCGTGAAGAAGCCCGTGGACTCGATGACGACCTGCGCGCCGACGGACGCCCAGTCGATGTTGCCGGGCTCGCGCTCGGCGAAGATCTTGATCTCCGCGCCGTCGACGATCATGCCGTCGTCCGTCGCCTCGACCGTGCCCTGGTACGGGCCCAGGAGCGAGTCGTACTTGACGAGGTGGGCGAGCGTCTTGGGGTCCGTGAGGTCGTTGACCGCCACGAACTCGATGTCTGCGCCCGAGGCCTTTGCGGCGCGGAAGACGTTGCGGCCGATGCGGCCGAAGCCGTTGATGCCGACGCGTACGGTCATGAAGCCGTCCTTCTGGTCCAGTCGAGGGTGCGATGCGTGAAACGACGCAGGCCCCCCGAGGCGCCCTGTGCGCCGGGAGACCTGGGAAGAGGGGTGAGGCTATAGGAGCGGGACCCCGGAGCGACGTCACGCACCGGCCTCCCGGACGGTCGGCGGGGACCGCCCGACGTCCCGGGCCGTCGCGGGATCGCCGGACGGTCGCGGGCCCGCCGCGGCGGTCGCGGGGTCAGGAGCCGCCGCGGTGCAGCTGGCCGTAGATCTCGCGTGCGAGCTTGCCCGGCAGCCCCGGCGTGGCCTCGAGCTCGTCGCGGCTGGCGGCCACGACGGCGTCGGGGGAGCCGAAGTGCTGGATCAGCGCGCGGCGCCGCGCGGGACCGACGCCCGGCAGGTCGTCGAGCACCGACGTCGTGAGCTTCTTGTCGCGCCGGCCGCGGTGGTGGGTGATGGCGAACCGGTGGGCCTCGTCGCGGGCGCGCTGCAGCATCTGCAGGCCCGGGGTGTCGTGGCCCAGCACGATCGGGACGCTCTTCCCGGGCAGGAAGACCTCCTCGATCCGCTTGGCCAGCGAGACGACCGACACCCCGCGCTCGACGAACGCCTCGAGCGCCCCGATGCCCGAGGACAGCTGGCCCTTGCCGCCGTCGATGACGATGAGGTCGGGCAGCGCGGCGAAGGAGGCGTCCCGGTTGGGCTCGTTCATCCCCTTCTCCTGCTGGCGCGTCCACTGCGCCATCCGCCGGCGCAGCACCTCGTTCATCGAGCGGAAGTCGTCCGGGGTGCCCTCGTCGAGGTCGCGGATTACAAAGCGCCGGTAGTTCGCCTTGGACGGCATGCCGCCCTCGAGCACGACCATCGACGCGACGGTCTCCGTGCCCATGGTGTGCGAGATGTCGTAGCACTCGACCCGCATCGGCAGCCGCTCGAGCCCGAGCGCCGCCTGCAGGTCCGACAGGGCGCCGGAGCGCTGCTCGCGGGACCGCTCGGCCCGTAGACGCTCCTGCCCCAGTGCGAGCTCGGCGTTGCGCATCGCCATGTCGAGGATGCGGCGGCGGTCGCCCCGCTGCGGGGTCGTGACCTCGACCCGCCTGCCGCGCACGTCGGCCAGCGCCGCGGCGAGCGGCGCGTGGTCGCGGACGGCGTCGGGCACGAGCACCACGGGCGGCACGACGGCGCCGGCGTAGTAGCGCAGGAGGAACTGCTCGAGGACCTCGGCGACCACGGCGTCGTCCGCGGCGAGCCGCGCGACGAAGCCGCCGGGCCCCGCGGGGTCGAACGGCACGACGGCCTCGTCCTCGTCGCCGCCGAGGACATCGGGGGCGGGCGCGTCGGGGGCGGGGCCGGCGTCGGTGTCGGAGGCGGGGCCGGCGACGCCGTCGGCGTCGGCGTCGGCGTCGGCGTCGAGGGCGGCATCGGCGTCGGGGGCTGCGCCCGCGGCGGAGTCGACGTCGGATCCGGCGTCGGGGGCGGCGACCGCTCCGGTCGCACCGACCGCCTCGACGTGGGCCGCGGTCCCGGGCACGGTGGCGCCGACGGGGATCGCGTCCGCCGCGCCCTCGGCGGTCGCGGCACCGGTGGCGGCCGCCCCGGCACGGGCGGCCAGGGCCTCCCCCGCCACGCCGGTGAGGTAGAAGGACTGCCGGTCGACGAGCGAGCCGTCGCGGACCTGGAAGACCTGGGCGTTGGCGTCGTCGCCCTCGACGGTCACCGCGATCGCGTCGAGCGAGCCGATGCTGTCGCTCGTGACGCGCTGGCGCTCGAGCAGCGAGCGGACGGACTGCAGGCGGTCGCGCTCGCGGGCGGCGCGCTCGTAGTCCTGCTCGACCGCGGCCTCCTTCATCCGCGTCTCGATGCCCTTCTCGATGTCGCGGTAGCGCCCGGCGAGGAACGTCATCACGCCGTCGATCTGGTCGCGGTACTCCGCCTTGCTGACGTAGTCCACGCACGGGGCCGTGCACCGTTCGATGTGGTAATCGAGGCACGGGGAGCCGGACCGGCGTCCGGGCTCGAGGCCGCGGCAGGTGCGGTACTGGAACAGCCGGCCGAGCAGCTCGAGGGTGTTGCGGACCCGCTTGGCGTTCGAGTACGGACCGAAGTAGCGGTTGCCCGGACGGTGCTTCTCGCGCGTCGCGTAGACCCGGGGGTAGTCCTCGCGCAGCGTCACGCAGATGTACGGGTACGACTTGTCGTCGCGCAGCCTGATGTTGAACTGCGGCTGGTACTGCTTGATGAAGCCGTTCTCGACGAGCAGCGCCTCCGTCTCGCTCGAGACGAGGACGAACTCGATGTCGTCGATGACGTCCACCATCTCGACGGCGCCGCGCGTGACGGAGTTGTTGAAGTGGTTGGCGACCCGCTTGCGGATCGACTTGGCCTTGCCGACGTAGATCACGGTGCCGCCGCGATCCCGGAAGAGGTAGACCCCGGGACCGTCGGGCAGCTCCCGGCGTTGGGCCGTGAGCCGCTCCTTGCGACCCGCGTCCGTGGAGGGAGGAACCATCCCCTCCAGGATACGCGGGGGTCGCGGACGACCACGGTCCTCAGCGGCGAACGGGCCTCCCGGCCGCGGAAGCGGCCGACCCGTCGCTCGAGCGACCCGACGCTCATCGCACGAGCCGGATCGCGAGCACGTCGGCCAGGCCCCCCGCCGGGTCGTAGCCCTTCATCAGGGCGACGATGGTCGCGACGTAGTGGCGGGTCTCCGGGAACGGCGGCACGCACCCGCACGGCGCGACGTTCCCCTCCCCCGCGTTGTACGCCGCGAGGGCCAGCTGCACCGAGCCGAACCGCCGCAGGAGCAGCGACATGAGCTTCGCCTGCGCCTGGATCGCCTGCGCGGGGTCGAACGGGTCGCGCAGGCCCATCGCCCGCGCCGTCCCGGGCATGAACTGCGCGATGCCCTGCGCGCCCGCGGGCGACCGGGCTCCCGGGTCGAACCCCGACTCCTGCTTGAGCTGGGCGGCCAGGAGCGCGGCGGACACCTTGAACCGGATGCTCGCCGCGAGGATCGCCGGGGCGAACCGCGCGGGCGTCCAGGCCGGGAGCGCGCCCGAGCTCCTCGGGGCCTCCGGGTTGCGGCCCTGCTCGGCGACGTGGCTCGACCCGGTGTCGCGGACGTAGCCGAAGTGCCACGGCTCCCAGCTGTAGCGCTTCCTGAACCCGAACCGCATCGCGTTCGCGGCGAGCCAGCCGTAGGCGGCGTTCGGGCCGAGGTCGAGCTCGGTGCCCAGGCGGTGCAGGCTGGTCCCGGGGCGGGCCACCCACTTCGGGTCGGGGCGCGCGGCGAACAGGCGGGCCTGCTCGGCGTTCGAGCGGAAGCCGCTCGTGACCGTGAGCGGATGCCCGGCGGCGGTGGCCGCGGCGTTCATCCGGTCGAACGCGAGGGCCACGTCGGGCCGCATCGGCTTGCCCTGGCGGACGGCGAGCGGTCCGGCGTACTCGTCGCCCGAGGTCACGTCGACCGGGAGGGCCGGCGGAGACAGCTCGGCGGTGGCCTCGACGGTCGTGCCGAGGTCGACGCCCGCGACCGGGGTGACGCCCGGCGCGCGGACGCGGACCGTCAGCGGCCCGGCCTCGTCCTCCACCGGGTCGGGGAACGACACCTGCGCGCCCTCGACGCCGTTGGCCGCGGCGGCGCGTCGGGCCGCGTCGGTGGCGCGGGCGCGGTAGCGGTCCACCCCGATCGTGGCGGGGGATCCGGCCCGCGCCGGCCAGTCCGTGCGCATCCGGTCCGCGGCCGCGAGCGCGGCGAGGTCGACCGCGCGCTGGCGGTCCTCGCGGCCGCCCATGGCCGAGGCGACGGCCCCGAGCGCGCCGGCCAGCACGATCGCCAGGAGCAGGGCGCCCAGGATCATCGGCAGGGACTGCCCCGCCTCGTCCGCGGCGCGGGCCCGGACCTGCGAGGAGCCGACCCACCCGGCGCGCAGGAGCATCCGGGCCACGGGGCCGGTCGGCGCGGGGACGCGGACGACGTCGACGCCGTGGCGTGCGAGCGTCCGGCCGCAGGCGGCCAGGGCGGCGGGTCCACCGTCCGCGTGGACGAGACCGGCGCGCTCGATCGGGCCCAGGAACGGCGGGCCCCACGGGCCGGCGACCACGAGCACGACGGGTCCGAGCCCGTCGGCCCGCTCGAGGCGCTCCGCCGCGGCCACGGCCTGCACGTCGTCCGCCGGCAGCGCGACGCGGACCGTGCGGCCGACCGCGACGGCCTCCACGCCGCACGCCGCCGCACGCGCGGCGGTGCGGCGCGCCCCCGCCGTGCTCGTCGCGCCCTCCGTCGACGGCCAGGCCGCCCGCGGGTCCCACAGCGCGAGGACCGGGGCCCCGGTCCTGCCCGCCCGCGGGAGTGCGGCGGCCACGGCGGCGCCGCCCACGAGCGCCCGGTCGGCGGGGGCCAGGACGACCGACAGGGCGGCCGGTGCCGGCCCCGGCCGTCCCCGCGCCGGACGTCGACGGACGAGGGCGTGCAGCCCCGTGGACCGGTGCGGGTCCCGCTCGGGACGGTCCGCCGGCCCGAGCTCGCCGTCGGGCCACTCGTCCGCCCCCGTCGGGTCGGCGCCCCCGGCAGCCGCCACACCCGGGGCGCCGGGGCCGCCGGCGTCGTGGTCGGGCTGAACGCCAGGGAGCCCCACCCCGGCGTCCGGACCAATCACCTCGAGCGCGCGGTCAGGGCGCGGCCCGGCGTCGACGGCCCGCTCGGGCGTCATTTCGTCCTCCGAGGGTCGGAGCACGAGGGCGCGGAGCGACGGCATCAGCGGTCCCCGTCCTTCCGTGCCACGGCGCGTCGCTCCGCGTCGAACCCCGAGACGAGCGCGCGGGGCCCCGCGGCGCGCACGCGCACCACGATCCGCGGGCCGTCGACCGCGACCCGCAGGCGCTCCCGCGGGACGTCGGGCACCGCCTCGCGCGCCGCGTCCTCCGGATCGCGGCCCTGCATCGCCGCGAGCCCGGCGGCGTGGGCGGCCAGGCCCGCCGACTCGCCGGCCCGCTGCGCGCTGAGCGCCACCGCGAGCCCGACGACGACGAGCCCGACCACGGGCGCCAGGGCCACGGTCTCCACGGACGCCTGCCCCGCCTCGGCCCGCCGGACCAGCGCGGCCCGGGGTCGCCGGTCGCCCGGTCGCCCGGGGCAGACCTCCGCGGAACGGGCCCCGGCGGGCCGGTCCGCCCGGGCGGACCGGCGCGTTCTTCGGCTCATCGCTGGGCCTCCAGGCGGGCGACCGCCCCGACCGAGCCGAACGACACCGGCAGGATCGAGGGCACCGGCAGCCGGACGTGCACCGTGTCGCCCTCGCGCCGGACGACGGCCCGCGCACCGCCGATGGGCGCCGCGCGCCGCACGGCCGCACCGGGATCGCGGCCGACCGCCGCGGCACGTGCCCCGGCCCGCGCCGCGGTGCCCGCCGACCACGCGGCGAAGCCCGCCAGGGTGGCCTGCAGCAGCGCCAGGACGAGGAGCCCGAGGACGGGGAGGAGCGCGACGAGCTCGACGCTGCCCTGCCCCGCGTCGCCTCCCGGGAGCGGCAGCGGCGAGGGCGGCACGAGCGGGGGCGGCGGCATGCCCGCAGCGTGTCCCGGACCGCCGTGCCCGGACCAGCGGGGCTTCGTGACGGATCCGTGCCGCGACCGTGGCGGGGCCGGTGCTCAGGCGCAGGGCCGAGCGGCGTCGGACCCGCCGAACGCGCGCCGGAACCCGAGCACGATGCGGGGCGGTCCGGCCCGCCGTGCGACGGCTGTCGGACCTCGCGAGGGGACCGTCGAACGCCGCGGGCCGGCCGCCGTGCGCCGCCTAGAAGACGTCGCGCCAGCGCTGGTACACGGCGTAGAGCATCACGACGGGCATCAGCAGCAGGACGATGAAGAGGACCGTGCCCGGGCCCGTGTCCGTCAGGGACGGCCGGGCGGCCATGGCGACGACGAAGGAGCCGAGGCCGGCGAAGAAGAGCAGGCGGTGCGCGTCGCCGAGCTCCTCGAGGCGCCCGCGGTGCTCGCGGTAGATCCGGGCGCCGAAGAGGACCATCGCGGCGAGGATCAGCGCGCTGAACGCCGCACCGATCGCGTTCGCGCTGTTCTGCCCCGACGGCACCGCGTAGACGATCGCCGCGAGGGCGACGACGATGAGGAGGGCGCGGACGCGGTCCGTGGTCACAGGGTCAGCCTACTCCGCCGGGGACGCGCGACGCCGCGGCGGTCGCGGCGCCGGCGGCCCGCGTCAGACGCGCTCGGCGAACGCGGCCTCGAGCGCGTCGCCGCGGAGGGCGCTGGCGCGGTCCTCCGCCAGCAGCTCCTCGGGCGTGCGGACGCGGCCCGCGGGGCGCTCGGGCTCGGCGACGAGGTCGCCGACGGGCTCCGGCGCGAAGCGGTAGCCGACGCCGAAGTGGGTGTGGATGTAGCGCCAGCCCGGCGAGGCCTTGTCGAGCTTCTGGCGCAGCTTGCGGACGAAGACGTCGACGGAGCGGTCACCGCGGGCCATGGCGTAGCCCCAGACGCGCTGGTAGATCTCCTCGCGCTCCAGGACGCGGCCCTCGGCGGCGGCCAGGAGGTCGATGAGCTCGAACTCGCGCTTGGTCAGCTCGGCGGACGCGCCGGCGGCGAAGGCCTGGAACTGGTCGCCGCGGATCTCGAGCTCGCCGGTCAGGCGCGGGCGCTGCTCCTGCTGCGGCTCGACCCGGCGGCGGCGACGGGCGACGGCCTCGATGCGGGCCATGAGCTCGTCGGGGTGGCACGGCTTGGAGACCCAGTCGTCGGCGCCGAGACGGAGGCCGCGGACGCGCTGGGCGACGCTGGACTGGCCGGTGCAGACGATGATGCCGAGGCCCGGCATGCGGGTGGCGACCTTCTCGAGGTACTCCCAGGCCTGGGGCCCGAGGATCGCGACGTCGACGACGAGGGCGGCGAGCCGCATCGCGACGAGGTCCTCGATCGGCACGGGGCTGGCGAGGGTGCGCTGCTGCCAGCCGGCGCGCTCGAAGCGCTTGCCGAGGACGTGCAGGAAGCCGGAGTCCGTGTCGATCAGCGCGACGCGGAGGGTGCGCGCGACGGTCGAACCCGGGGCGGCGCCAGCGGCGGCCGTCGGTGCTGGGGCGGACACGTGCTCCTGCATCCCGACGGAGTGTAGAGCCCCCTTCGGGGTCCCGAGCGCGTTTCCCCGCCCGGACACAACCTCTTCACAACCCCGAGCCCCCGCGTACGCTGCCCGCCGCGGCCCCGGAACGGGCCGCACGCAGGGACGACGCGGCGCTCAGGCCGCGCCGGTGGCCTCGTCCTCCGGGGACGGACCCCCGTCGGCAGGCGGCGCGGCCGGACCCGGCGCGCGCCCCTGCTGCCGGGCGAGGCGGGCGGCGCGGTCGCCGAACTCGGGGTAGAGCCCCTCCACCACGAACGCGACCTGCTCGCCGATGTCCACGGCGTTGTCGCCGATCCGCTCGAACGCGCGGGCGACCATGGTCATCGTCATGAGCCACTCGCGGGTGTCGATGTCGTCGCCCAGCTCGATCGCCAGGCGGAAGACCTCGCGGTTGAGCTCGTTGAGCTCCTGGTCCC
>WLOB01000177.1 GCA_009699505.1 Actinomycetota bacterium
ATCCGGACGAAGACCTTGCCCTTCTTGTCGACCTCGAGCTCGAGCCACGAGCCGCGGGCCGGCATGAGGTTGGCGACGAAGACCTGCTTCTCGCGGTCCTTCGGCTCCATGAGGTAGGCGCCCGGCGAGCGGACGAGCTGCGTCACGACGACGCGCTCCGTGCCGTTCACGATGAACGTGCCCCGCTCGGTCATCCACGGGAAGTCGCCCATGAAGACGGACTGCTCGCGGATCTCGCCGGTCTCCCGGTTGACGAAGGAGACCTCGACGGAGAGCGGCCGCGAGTACGTCTGGCCCTTCTCCTTGCACTCCGCGAGGGTGTGCGTCTCCTCGCCGAACTCCAGCTCGCCGAACTCCACGGCGAGGTTGCCGGTGTAGTCCTCGATCGGGGAGATGTCGTCGATGGTCTCTCGGAGCCCACCCTTCACGCCATTCACGAGCCACTCGAAGGAGCGGCGCTGAATGTCGATGAGGTTGGGGACGTCGAGGACCTGATCCAGACGTGCGAACGTGCGTCGCGTGCGCAGGGCGTTGACCGTGGACAAGGTGGGCGACTCCTCGGGGGTGTCGGTGTATCGGGCGAGGATCCGCACCCGGACCGCGCAGGCGTCCAGCCGGCGCGCGGATACGAACACAGGAAAATTAGCACACGGGCATACGGACCCCGTGGCGAGGGCGGTCGACGGTCACGGACCCCGTCCTGCAGACCCGCGTATGTGGCGCGGGATCCGGTGGGAGGACGGCTACGACTATCGGTCGACGCACGGAGTGTAGCCCACGCCCGTGCGGCGTGGCGTGCGGGCGGCCGGGGCCGCCCGGGTCAGTCGTCCTGGGCCGCGAAGCCGCCGAGCTGCGTGATCGCGTCGCGCGCCTCGGTCTCCGACGCGCCGGTGATCTCGCGGTAGCGGCGGACCGCCGACATCGGCCGGCCCGAGGCGATGAGCTCGTGCACCTCGGCGGCCGGGTCGTCCCGTCGGCCGGCCTGCACGGCGCCGCCGTCGATCTCCTCGAGCTTGGACTCCAGCGCACGGATGCGGCGGAGGAGGCTGCTGCGCGAGGGCGGTGCGGGGGACTTCTGGATCGCCATGTGAGCTCCGGCGTGGGGTGCGAGGGCGGGACGACGAGGGGGCCGTCCTCTCCCGACGGTACCCCGGCCCTCGCGCGGGCGCAAGGCGGATGTGACGGAGGTCCGCTTCTCCACACCCGGGCCTGATATGTGCTTCAGCCGCCGGTCAGGAACGGCGAAGGGGGGAACGACGACGGGCCCTCCCCCGCCCCGCACCGTCGAGGTGCGCGGCGGGTGAGGGCCCGGGTCCGTCGGTCGCGTGCGCTCAGCGCAGGACGAGGCGCACCGTCTTGACGACCTGCGTGCCCTTGCCCGTGCGCAGCACGAGCTTGGCGCGCTTGACGCCACCGCGCTTCAGGGCCTTGGCGACCTTGCCCTTGGCCACCAGGCGCAGCGTGCTCTTCTTGCCGCCCACGAGCTTCACGGAGGCGGTGGCGAGCACCGCGCCCTTCGTGATGCCCGCGCTGCGCAGCGCGCTCGTCGCGACGAGCTGGGCCGTGCCGGTGCACGCGGTGGTGCACCGGACCGGGACCGCCACGCTGGCCTTGGACGTCGTGCCCGTCACCCGCAGGGAGGAGGACAGGACGGAGGTGCGCGACGTGGTCGTCGTCGGAGCGGACGGCGCGGGCGCCGACGGGGCCGCGGCCGACGCGGCCGGGTCCGGCGCCGGGGCGACCGGGGCCGCCGGCGGGGCGAACGGCACCGGGGCGACCGGGGTCGGGATCGTCGGCGCGAGGTCTGTCGAGCCCGACGCGGCGGTCGCGCGGAACGTCGCGCTCGCCGTGTCGTTCGCAGCCGAGGAGTCCGGCGACGAGGTCGTGACCGTCGCGGTGTTCACGACGTCGTTCACGGCCATCTCGCCGGAGGTGCGGGTGCCGAGGCAGAGCAGGCCGATGTCGGCGGTCTGCGTCGCGTTCGACGGGTTGTAGAACGAGAAGACGCGGCTCACCGGCTGCGGCTCGTTCCCGAGCGTCACGAGGCTCGGGTCGTACGTCGTCGAGGCGACGATGCCCTTGCCGTCCGTGCAGGTCAACGTGGCCGTCGTCCGGTCGTTCGTGTTCTGGCTCGGCGCGACGTCCACCGTGTCCGCCTTCGTGTCGAACACGAGGTCGTGCGTGTGGCCGTTGGCCGTCGTCAGCGTCGTCGAGAGGCAGCGGACCTCAAGCTCGACGCCGGCGGCGTCGCTCGCGTCGACGACGAAGCGCCAGCCCGTGCCCTCGGCGCGCGAGGCGAGGAGGCGGCCGGAGCCGTCGACGAACGAGTAGCCCGGTGCGATGGCGACGCGGCCCGGGCCGCAGGTCAGCAGGACGTCCTGCCGGCCGCTGCCGCGGACGGCCGTGATCGGGTCGGAGACGATGATCTGGTGGGTGTGGCCCGTGTCCTCGACCGTGCGGCGCAGGCAGACGACGTTGACCGTCGCCTGGAGGCGGCCGCTCGTGGAGTTCAGCGCGGTGCCGACCCAGCCCGTGCCGTCGTCCGTGGCGCGGCTCTGCGTGACCCGCGTGTCACCGAAGCTGCCGGTGTCCTGGTCCGTCGACTTCAGGAGGACGCTGCCGTCCGTGGCGACGTAGCCCGCGTCGCAGCGCGCCGTGACGGTGCCCGTCGAGTTCGGCGGGACGTCGAGCGTCTCCTCCTTCTTCACGACGTCGTACTGGTGCGTCGCGTTCGGGTTCAGCGTCGTGGAGATCGGGTCGACCGAGACCGTGATCCGCGCCTGGCGGCTCTCGCCGGCGGGGATCGTGCCGTAGTCGCAGGTGACGGTGCGGCCGGCGACGGAGCAGGCGGCGTCGTCGGAGGAGACGAACGTCGTGCCGGCGGGGAGCGTGTCCGTGACGACGGAGTCCCGGGAGGCGCCGGGGCCGGCGTTCCGCGCGGTCAGGGTGTAGACGACCCGGTCGCCCGGCTTCGCCTGCGTGGCCGAGGCCGTCTTCGTCACGGAGAGGTCGACGGGGCGGACGACGGGGACCACGAGGGTCGCCGTGTCGTTCGACGGGTCGGTGTCGGGCGACGTCGTGTCGACCGCGGCGCGCGTCGTGATGGTCGTGCCGGCGTCGTCGCCGGCCTTCACGACGACGGTCCGGGTGACGGACTCGCCGCTGTCGAGCTCGCCCGGCGTGAGGATGCAGGTCACGAGCGTGCCGGCGGCGTTCGCCGTGCAGCCCGGGTCCGCGCGGACAAAGGTCGTGCCGGTCGGCACGGCGATGGTGACCGTCGGGTTCTGCGGGGTCGCCGGGCCGTTGTTCGTGACCGTGGCGGTCAGCTTCACCTCGTCACCGGGCTTGACCGTGCCCGGGTCGGCGCCGAGCGTGACGCCGAGGTCGACGGACTGGACGACCGGGGTGCTCGTCGACGCCGTGTTGTTCGAGAGGTCGATGTCGTTCTCCGTCGTGGTGACGGAGGCGACGGTGTCGATCGACGCGGGCGGGTTGGCCGCCGTCGTCAGCGGGATCTGCAGCGGGGCGATGGTGACGCCCGGGGCGATCGTGCCGAGGTTGCAGGTGATGACGCCACCGGCGACCGTGCAGCGCGGGTCGAGGCCCGCGGCGACCGTCGTGCCGTCCGGCACGTCGAAGCGGACGACGCTGCTCGTGGCGGGGGAGCCGCCCTGGTTCGAGACGCCCACGACCCACGTGTAGGTCGTGTTCGGGCTGAGCGTCGCCGGGTCGCCCTGGATCGTGTTCGTGATCTGCAGGTCGACCGGCTTGACGTCGACCGTCCGGCTCGCGGTGTTGTTCCCCGCGGTCGGGTCGGGCTCGTTGCCGGAGACCGAGACGGTGTTGCGCAGCGTCGTGCCGGCGGTCCCGCGGGCGGGCGACGCGACGACCGTGAAGCTCTTCGACGCGTTCGCGGCGAGCGGCCCGACGGTGCAGGTCACGGCGCTGGCGGACGCGGAGCCCGTGCACGCGGCGTCGGAGGAGACGTAGGTCAGACCGGCCGGGAGGGTGTCGCTGAGGACGGAGCCCGTGGAGTCCGAGGTGCCGTTGTTCGTGACCTTCAGCGTGTAGGTGACGTTGCCGCCGACCGCCACGGAGCCGGTGTCGGCCGTCTTCTCGACGGCGAGGTCGGCGGAGCTGGCCGGGTTGTTCGTGGCCGTGCCGGTGTTGTTGCCGGGGGTGCCGTCACCGCCGCCGGAGACCGTGGCGGTGTTCGCGATCGTGGCCGGCGCGTTGGCCGCGACGGTCGTGTTCAGCGTCAGGGCGGGGTACGCCGTGCCGGCGGCGAGCGCGTCCGTGCGGGTGCAGGTGAACGTCGTGCCGGAGACCGTGCAGCTCCAGCCCGCGCCCGAGACCGGCGTCGCGCCGCGGAAGGAGAGCCCGGTGGGCAGCGTGTCGGTCACCGTGACCGTGCCCTGGGTCTTGGCGTCGCCCGCGTTGCGGACGACGATCGAGTAGTCGTACGGCGCGCCGCGGACGATGGCGCCCGAGCCCGTCTTCGTGATCGTGAGGTCCGGGGACTTCACCGTCGCCGTCGCGGTCGACTGCGCCGTCAGCGGGGTGCCGAGGCTGGCCGAAGCGAACGTCGCCGTGGCGACGTTCGTGATCGTCGTGTTCGAGGCGACACCGGGGTTCGGGCCGCCGACGACGACGTCGAAGGTCGTCGCGTACGAGACGTTCGGGGCGATGGAGCCGCCGGCCGTGGCCGTGGAGCCCGTGCCGAGGCGCGCGACGATCCGGCGGTTCGCGGCGTCGTACTCGGCGCGGTCGTCACCCGAGGCGTCCGTCGCCGCCGCCGTCGTGGTTCCGCCCGTGGTCGGCGAGATCCTGAGCGTGCCGGGGACGTACGTCGTGTTCGTCGGGATCGGGTCGCGGAGGATGAAGTTCGTCGCGCCGTCCTGGCCCGTGTTCGTGCCGGAGATCGTGTAGCGGAGCGTGTCGCCCTGCTCGACGAGGCCACCGTTGACGTCGGTGACCGTCTTGGTCTGCTCGACCTTCGGCGCGTAGAGCTCGGTGGCGAAGGTCACGACGCCCGGGGCGTAGACGTCGCCCGAGGAGGTCAGGCTGATCGTGGCGCTCGTCGCGTTGTTCCCGAGGATGCCGTTGGCCAGGAGGATCGACTGCTCGATCCCGAGCTGGTTCGGGTAGTTCGGGTCCGTCGCGGTGCGCAGGACGCCGTCGCGGCTGCTGCGGGAGTTGAAGAAGTTCGTGGCCGGGTGCTGCGCGTCGCTCAGCGTCGTGCCGTTCAGGGAGGCGCTGTCGCCGACGATGCCGCCGTCGCCCTCGTAGTTCACGAAGCCGACGCGGGTCCGGACGTCGCCCGCGGGCGGGGTCGTGAAGCCGGAGACCGAGATCGTGCCGCTCGCGCCGGAGCTGATCGACTTGATGCCGTCGAAGACGGAGAGGTTGCGGGCGGGCTGGGTCGTGTCGCGGTAGGCGATGACGAGCGACCAGCCGGCGAGCGTGTCCGCGCCGGTGGAGGCCTGGACGTCGGCGACGGTGTACTGGCCGTTGCCGCCGGCCTTGACCTCGTCGGTGACGTCGGCGAAGCCCTGGTAGATGCCGCCGCTGCCGTCGTCGAGCGTGTCGGCCGTCATCGAGGTGTACGCGGCGGCTCCGGGAGCCTTGAACTTCACGGTGTTGCGCGCCGGGATGTTGCGGGCGGCGGAGCCTCCGGAGCCGGCGGCCGTGCGGGCGCCCCAGTAGAGGCCGGCGAAGAGCACCTGGCTGCCGGCGGGCAGCGTCACCGTCGAGCGGCTGGAGTTGAACGTCGTGGCGTCGCCGTCGACGTCGACGTACTGCATGACGTACGCGTTGTTCTGCGTCGTGCTGTTCGCGACGGTCGAGACGCCGGCCTGCTGGGCCGCCGTGCATCCGGGTGCGGCGGCCGGACACGTCATCAGCGTGTTGCCGAAGATGTCGATGTCGCCCGTGTCGTTCGCGGTGAAGCGTGGCGCGAAGTTCCGGTCCGCGGCCTCCGCGGACGCCGCTGCGAAGCCCATCCCCGCCACCACGAGGGCCGCGAGGAGCGCGAGGAGCGCGACCGGTGAGCGACGGATGACGGAACCGGTGCCGACGAGCGAGGGGCGCGTCGGACCGGAGGCGAGCGAAGACGTCATGAGGGCCAAACTAGATCGGGGTCGTATCGGAGGCGTATCGCGTGGGGACGTCGACGGTGTCGCCGCGGATCGCGAGGCCTGCTCCGAGCGGCATTCGCGGCGTCAAGCGTACACCGGTGGCTCAGGTGTCCACCGCAGGATCACCCCGGCCGTCCCCAGGATCACCCACCCGTGGGCGCGCCGGACCCGCGCCCGTCCAGCCCGCCGGCGGGCCCGGTGGGTCCTGGACGCCGGTCGTCCGACGACGGCGTCCCCCGTGGCGCCGGGCCGCAGCGCCGGGCCGCCCGGTCCGCGACGGCGACGGGACGACCGGGTGGGAGCCCCTCGCGTCCAGGTGTCTGCACACCCGTCCACGCACGGGGGACGTCCGTCGACCCGAGCGAACCGAGACGTCCACCGTCTCGGTTCGATGCCCCTCGGGCCGTCGGGGAGGCGCCCGGCGGCGCCGACCACGTCGCCCGTCGCCCGTGCCGGCCGACCCGGCGGGGAGGCCCCGCGGGACCCCGGGACGGCGGAGCCCCGGAACGACGACGGGCCGCTCGATGAGCGGCCCGTGATCGGTGGCGCGGCGGCGGACCGCCGCGCCGGGTGCGCAGCCTCGGGGCTGCGCGGTGCTACTTGAGGGTGACGGTGGCGCCGGCCTCTTCGAGCTCGGTCTTGAGCTTGTTGGCCTCGTCCTTGTCGAGCCCCTCCTTGACCGGGCCCGGAGCCTCGTCGACGACGGCCTTGGCCTCCTTCAGGCCCAGGCCGGTGGCGGCGCGGACGACCTTGATGACGCCGATCTTCTTGTCGCCGGCGGCCTCGAGGATGACGTCGAACGCCGTCTGCTCCTCGGCGGCCGGGGCGGCCTCGCCACCGGCGGGCGCGGCGGCGGCGACGGCCGTCGCCGAGACGCCGAACTCCTCTTCGAGCGCCTTGATGCGCTCAGCCAGCTCGAGCACGGTGATGCTCTTGAGCTCGTCGATCCAGTCCTGCGTGGTAGCCATGTTGGTTCTCCTGTGTGCGATTCGGGTGGGTCTGGCGGGTTGCTGCGGCGTGGTTACGCCGACGCACCCGACTCGTCTGCGGCCGGGTCAGCGGCCGCGTCGTTCTCGGCGGCGGGGACGTCGTCCCCGGTCGCCTCGTCCTGCGCCTCGGCCGGAGCCGGGGTGTCCTCGGTCGGAGCGGAGGCCGCCGGCGCGTCGCCGGACGGGATCTCGCCCGACTCCTTCTTCGCGTTGACCTCGCCGAGGGCGATCGCGAGACCGCCCAGCAGACCGCCGAGGCTCCGGGCGAGGCCCGTGATCGGCGATGCGACCATGCCGACGAGCTGGCCGTACAGGGCCTGGCGCGACGGGAGCTTCGCGATGGCCTGGATCTCGTCCGGGCTCAGCTGGTTCCCGTCGAGCACGCCGCCCTTGAAGGTCGGCAGATCGCCGTTGTCCTTCGCGAACGTCGTGATGGCCTTGGCGGCGGCGGCGACGTCGCCCTTGACGTACGTCAGGGCGGTCGGGCCGGCGAGGAACTCGCGCAGCGGCTCGGCCGACTCGCCGACCTCGGCGATGGCACGACCCGTCAGCGTGTTCTTCGCGACGACGAGCGTCGCGTCGGCCTCGCGGAGGGCGGTCCGGAGGTTCGACGCCTGCGTGACGGTGAGGCCACGGTAATCGACGACGAGCACCGCTTCGGACCCGTTGATGTTGTCGACGATCTCTGCGATCGCCGCTGTCTTCTGTTCCCGGTTCATGAGCCTCCTGTCCCGGACTTCCGGCCGT
Source organism: Actinomycetota bacterium (assembly GCA_009699505.1). GTDB lineage: Bacteria > Actinomycetota > Thermoleophilia > Solirubrobacterales > Solirubrobacteraceae > Patulibacter. Next base: position 7,874 of record WLOB01000177.1, read on the forward strand.
CAGGTGACGGCCAGCCGAGGGTCTTCGGGGGCGGCGAGGGTGGTGTTGGGGTTGCCTAGGCGGCGACCGCGACACCCTCCTCGACGCTGACACGTGCGCTGGCCTGGTCGATCTTCACGCCCGGGCCCATGGTCGAGGCCACGGTCACGGTGCGGATGTATCGACCCTTGGCGGCCGACGGCTTTGCACGGTTGATCTCGTCCAGGACCGCGACGAGGTTCTCCACCAGCTGCTCGGTGGGGAAGGACGCCTTGCCGATGGTGAGGTGCACGATCGCGGTGCGGTCCGTGCGGTACTCCACCTTGCCGGCCTTGGACTCCGAGACGGCCTTGGCGACGTCCATCGTCACCGTGCCGACCTTCGGGTTCGGCATCTTGCCCTGGGGACCCAGGACGCGACCGAGGCGACCGACGAGCGGCATCTGGTCGGGGGTGGCGACGACGACGTCGAAGTCGGAGA
>WLOB01000178.1 GCA_009699505.1 Actinomycetota bacterium
AGGCCGTCGACCTCGGTCCGCGCCCGCCCACGAGGACGACGGAACGCCCTGCCTCGCCCTGCCCACCAGTCGGCCCGCGTCCCCGTCGCGGCCTCCGTTCCTGGACGACCACCCGTCCAGGTCCGCCCGGGACGCGCGGTAGCCTGCCGCCCGATGACCGTCCCGGGTCCCGCCGTCACCGACATCCCAGGAGCCGTCGCGGCCGCGCGGAGGCTCCGCGAGGCGCACGACGTGCGCCCGGAGGACCCACTGCCGTGCGTGCTGTCGATGGCCGAGGACCACCTCGGCCTCGACGTCGTCCTCAGCCGGCTGCCCACGGGCTGGTCCGGGTTCTACCTCCCTCGCGCACCGCGCGGCCTGATCGCGGTCAACAGCGACCACGCCGTCGTCCGCCAGCGCTTCACGATCGCCCACGAGCTCGGCCACCACGTGCTCGCGCACGGGCCGGCGCCGCGCGTCCTCCCGCTCACCGCGACCCCGTCGGCCGTCGAGGTGCCCGAGGGCCCCAGCATCGGGGAGGGGGCCGCCTCGAGGGGGCAGTCGGGCGAGGAGCCGGCCACGTCCGCGGGGACGCCGTCGTCCGCGGTGAGCACCGCGCCGGTCCCCGCCCCCGAGGCCCCGGCGCCCCCCAAGGACCCGAAGGAGCGGGCGGCGAACGCCTTCGCGGCGGAGCTCCTGTGCCCGGCCCAGGCAGCACGTGCGTTCGTCGACCGCTACGCGGAGTCCGGTGCCGACGGTGCCCCCCGCATCGACTTCGACCTCGTCGTCCGCCTCTCGTGCGCCTTCGGCCTGTCGGCCTGGGCGGTCGTGATGCGGCTCGGCACGGCCGGCATCCTCGAGCGCGGCCCCCACCGCAACGCCCTCCAGGAGCGGGTCAACGCCGCCGAGCACATCCCGCGCTACGAGGCCCTTGGGCTCGAGTCGCTCCAGGACGAGCTCCAGGTGATCGCGGACCGCGGGTTCCTCACGCGGCTGCCCGAGGGTGTGGGCGGCGAGCTCCTCGCGTCCGTCACGAACCCGGACCGGGACCCGGAGGAGTTGCCTCCGCCGATGCAGCGGCTGCGCCGCATGCTGGGGTTCGACGGCGGCGTCTGACGGCGGGCGTCAGTCCCCGCCGCGCAGGAGCCAGTCGAGCTCGTCCCAGTCGGGGTGGGCGTCCAGCGCGAGGGCGAAGTCGGCGACGAAGTCCGCCGGGGGCGGCGACGCCGTCGTCCCGGGATCGAGGCGGCCGCGCTCGGCCCGGAAGAGGGCCTGGGGCCGCGGCGGTGCGAGGGCACCGGACGCGAGCCCGAGGAGCTCCGCCAGGCGGCCGGCCGCCGGGGTCGAGACGCCGGTCGGGGCGATCGTCCCGTCCTCGAGCTGCCCGATGAGCGTCGCCGCCTTCGCGGCCCCGCCGCCGTGCCCGAAGGCCTCGGCGAAGCGCGCGCCGAGGTCGCTCAGGCTGAGCCCCGCCCGTTCGCGGGCCGCCCGCAACTGGGCCGCCCACCCGACCGACCCGGCCGCGGCCGGTATCTCGAGGGCACGCAGGAACGCGGGCGACGCCTCGATCTGCGCGGCCCGGTCCGGGGAGAGCTCGACGCTCGGCGCAACCATGACGAACGTCTCGATGCGCTCGGCCAGGGCGTCCTGATCGTCGGCATCGGCCCGGTCGAGGTAGGCGTCGACCTCGGGTGCCAGGCCGTCCTGCCAGGCCTGCACGAACTCCGCGTAGAGCTGGTCGATGTTCGTCATCCGCGGAGGTCCTTCAGAGCGTTCTGGAGCTGCTTCAGCCCGCGGCTGTAGATCTGGTCGACGTTCGCCGGGCTGAGGTCGAGGCGCTCGGCGACCTCCCTGGCCCGGTACCCGGTGAGCCGCAGCACGACGACCTTCTGGGTCTGGTCGGCGAGCCCGTCGAGCGCGTCGGAGATCGCGGCGGCCTGCTCGGACTGCGCGAAGCGGTCGGTCAGGCGGTGGGCCAGCTCCTCCTCGATGCGCCGCACGAACGCCGCCGGACCGTCGCCGGTGGGGTCCTCCGTGTCGAAGGAGCCCTCGCGGTGGACGTCGTCGTCGACGTGGTCGCGGACGTGGTCGAGGAACGCCCAGTGCACCGACTTGCGGATGATCGAACGGACCTCGCCGATGGACGAGCCCTCGAGCTCGAGCCAGTCGTGGAGCCGCAGGTAGACCTCGTGGGCGATCTCGTCGCGGTCCTCCGTCGGGACCCTTCCACCGGGGAGGGCCTCGTGGCGCTTCAGGGCGATCATCGCCGCGACGCGGGGCCACTCGACCAGCAGCAGCGCGCGCCAGGTCTCGCTCATCGCGGACCGGTCCTGGCGCCGGCGTGCGGCGACGAACGCGCGGAGCGCGACCTCGGACGGGTCGCGCGGGAGCTGGTCGGACGGGTCGACGGACTGGTGGGCCACGGGACGGAGCCGGACCCGACCCACGGGGGACGTCGTCCGGCTCGGGCGAGCGTAGCGGCTCGGGACGACGGGACTCGTTCTGCGGACGGGTGCACGGGGACCTCCGGTCGCGCCGCACCGGACGGCGGCGTCGACGAGGAGGTCGGTCGCCCGCGCCGGGACCTGACGCGAGCGACCGGGGCGCCGACGCCCGCCCCTACGAGACCCGCTTCGCCCCGACGTAGTACTGGCTCCAGTAGCCCGACGTGAACGAGTGCTCCATCACGCCGTGCGAGGTCGCCGAGATGACCGAGGAGGAGCCCGTCGCGATGCCGACGTGCGAGGCGCCAGGGCCGTTCGTCGAGAAGAACACGAGGTCGCCCGCGCGGACGTTCGACTTCGAGACGCTCGTGCCCTGGCCGTACTGGGCGAAGCTCGTGCGCGACAGGGAGATCCCCGCCTGCTTGAACGCCCACTGGGTCAGGCCGGAGCAGTCGAACGACGACGGGCCCGTCCCGCCGTACGCGTACGGGGCGCCGGACTTCGACCGGGCGGCCGAGACCGCCGCGGAGAGGCCGGTTCCGGCGCTCGCCTTCGTGCTCGACGAGGAGCCCTTCGCGCCGCCGGCGGTGGCGGTGACGCCCAGGCTGGCGAGCGTCGCGGGACCCGGGACGCCGTCGACCTCGAGGCCGTTGGCCCGCTGGTGGTCGCGCAGCGCCTTGCGGGTCTGGGGACCCCACTCCCCGTCGACGCCGACGCCGAGCTTGGCCTGGATCGCCCGGATCGTGGACGAGGAGAGGTCCGGGTCGGTGCTCGCCGAGGACGAGGACGACGTGCGGGACCCCGCCTTCGTCGTCGTGCCCGTCGACCGCGACGCCTTCGTCGTGCCCGACCGCAGGCCGAGCTTCGACGCGGTCATCGAGCCGACGACGCCGTCGATCGCGAGACCGTTGGCGCGCTGGAACGCGCGGACGGCCTTGTGGGTGGCGGTGCCGAACTCGCCGTCGGCGGTGATGCCCAGCGCCTTCTGCAGCGCCACGACCCGCGAGCCGCTGTCGCCGCGCTTGAGGACGGAGTCCGTGACGGGCGCCGCCTGGGCGGTGCCGGCAGTGACGGCCTCCGTGGCGGGGACGGCGAGCGTCACGCCCACCAGCGCCATCGCCAGCTTTGATCGGGCGCCCTGCTTCACGCCGACCTTGCGTGCCGCGGCGGACTCGCGCCGCAGCTGCGAGCGCACCCTGGAGCGCTCCCAGAACTCGGGCTCGCCGAGGTCGCGGTCGCCCGGTCGCGGGGCGTGGAAGGCGTAGGACTCCTCGGGGATCCCGATCCGCCACAGCTCGGTGGTGGCCGTCGTGGTCCCGCTCGTCATCGTGGATGCCATGTCGTGCTCCTGCGTCTGCGGCCTACGGGGTGAGCTGACGGGCTCGCGCAGTGCGCTACGCCGCTGACGACGGCGATTCGCCCCGGGGCCGATGACGCCCGGTTGGGTCCCCCGTTCCCCGTGCCCTCAGCGGCGCGGAGACTCGGCCTGGTGGTCCATCTTCTACATCAACACGGGCACCGCGGAGCCGATTCGGTGGACGGACGGAGGAGATCGGGGACCGGCGTCGACGGGGGTCGGTCGTCGACGTCGACGGGGGTCGAGGACCGACGTCGACGGGGGTCGTGACTGCATCGCCCGGGCCGCCCGGCGCGGTACCGTCGGGCCATGTCCCCCGTTCGCCGTACACGCCGACCCGCCGCGATCGCCCTCGGCGTGCTGACCTCCGGCGCCGTCCTGGCCGCCGGCGCGCCCGCCGCGTCCGCCGCCTGCGCCGGGGCGAACCGCACCGTCGCCTCGCAGGGAGCGACGCGGGCCGAGGTCGCCGTGCGGTGCCTCGTCAACGAGCGGCGCGCCGCCGCGGGCCTGGGGCCGCTGGCCGCGAACGCCCGCGCGGCGACGGCCGCCCAGCGGCACACGGACGACATGGTCCGCCGGCGCTACTTCGACCACACGTCCCCCGGCGGCTCGACGATGTCCGACCGCGTCGACCGGACCGGCCTGCGGTGGTCGGCGCTCGGCGAGAACATCGCCGTCGGGCAGCGGACGCCGGCCGCCGTCATGCGCGGCTGGATGAGGAGCCCCGGCCACCGCGCGAACATCATGAAGCGCGAGTTCCGGGTCCTCGGCGTCGGCGTCGCGCGCAAGGGCACGCGCGGCTTCTCCGGCCCGACGTGGACGCAGGTCTTCGCGCGCCTGAAGTAGACGCGGGCCGGACCGGCCCCGCCCGCCCGTCCGCGCGCCGGATCCGAGGGGCCCGCCCGGGGTAGACGCTCGCCGTGGCCGAGCCCGAGAAGACCCCCGACGGGCACTACGTGATCATCGACGGGCGCAAGTGGCGCGCGACGGATCCCCGGCTCTCCGAGGAGGAGCGCCAGGAGCACGTGGACGAGCTCATGAGCGCCCGCCGCGCCGTCGGCGCCGGCAGGCGCGCCGGGGACGACGACGCCGTCGCCGCAGCCCGCGCCCGCGTCCACGCCGCCAAGGTCGCGCTCGGCGAGCGCGGACCGAAGTGGTGGGAGGACGACGACGCCCCCGCGCCGCCTCACACATCCGGCGGCGACGCGCAGGACGCACCGTCGGCATGAGGACCTCGCGCCGGACCACCCCACTCCACCACCCCGCCGATCGGACCTCCATGAAGACCGCCCCGCAGCAGCCCACCCGCACCGGCCGGAGCGCCTCGTGAGCGACCTCGTCCTGATCACCGGCGCCACGGGCTACATCGGATCGCAGCTCGTCGAGCGGTTCGGCGGCTCCGACGTCCGGCTGCGGGTGCTCGTCCGCGACGCGTCGCGCTTCGACGCCCCGGAGGGCCTCGAGGTCGACGTCGTCGAGGCCGACCTGGCAGACGCCGACAGCCTCGCCCCCGCGCTGCAGGACGTCGACGTCGTCTACTACCTCGTGCACTCCATGGGCGGCAAGGGCGACCTGGCCGAGCAGGACCGCACCGCCGCCAACAACTACGTCGTCGCCGCGAAGGCCGCCGGCGTGCGCCGCACGATCTACATGGGTGCGGTGGGCTACGACCCCGACGGCGGGTCGTCCGAGCACCTCAAGAGCCGCCACGAGGTCGAGGAGATCCTCAGCGACGGCGGCACCCCCGAGGTCGTCGTCGTCCGCGCGTCGATGGTCGTCGGCGCGGGCTCCGGCTCGTTCAAGACGCTCGTGCAGATGGTCGACCGCCTGCCGGTCCTCGCCACCGCCCCGTGGCGCTCCGCCCGGTCGCAGCCCATCGGCATCGCCGACGTCCTCTCCTGCCTCGTCGCGGCCCGCACCGTGGAGCCGGGGCGGTACGAGATCGCCGGCGCCGACGAGCTGACCGTCGAGGAGCTCATGCGCGAGATCGCCCGGCAGCTCGACAAGCCCTACCACGCGCTGTCGGTGCCGGTGAGCGTCCCGAAGATCGAGGGCGCCATCGCCTCCGTCGTCGCCGACGAGGACCGCGAGCTCATCACCTCGCTGCTCGAGGGCCTCGGGGACGACCTGATCGTCGAGGACAACAAGGCCGAGCCCGTCTTCGGGGTCACGCCCATGTCGTTCCCCGACGCCGCCGCCGAGGCGATCCCGCAGATCGCCGAGAAGCACTAGGCGCGGGCCCCTCCCCCGCGGGCGCGCCGTTCGGCGCGTCCGTCAGTGGGTAGCGACCGGCGCATGCCCGCACCGGCCGCCATCCTGGACATCGACGGCACCCTCGTCGACACGAACTACCAGCACGCGCTGGCGTGGAACGAGGCGTTCGTGCAGCACGGCTTCGTCCTCCCGATCTGGCGGATCCACCGGCTGATCGGGATGGGCGGCGATCAGCTCGTCGCCGAGCTCATCGGGGAGGACGGCGACGCGGAGCACGGTGACGACATCCGGGCCGCCGAGGGGGCGCTCTACCTCGGGTCGATCTCCTCCGTCCACCCGTTCGACGAGGCGCGGGCGCTCATCGAGGACCTCTCGGGCGGCGACCGGCGCTGCGTCCTGGCCAGCTCGGCGAAGGCGAAGGAGGTCGACCACTACCTCGACCTGCTCGACGCCCGCGACCTCGTCGAGGGCTGGACGACCTCGGCGGACGTGGAGAACACGAAGCCCGAGCCCGACCTCGTCCGCGCGGCGCTCGACAAGCTCGGCACGGAGGACGCCGTGATGGTCGGCGACACCCCGTGGGACATCGAGGCCGCCCGCAAGGCGGACGTGCAGACGATCGCGATCATGACCGGCGGCTTCTCGCGCGCCGAGCTCGAGGAGGCCGGCGCGGCCGCGGTCTACGAGTCGCTGCCCGAGCTGCGCGCCGACCTGCAGAACACCCCGCTGGCCGGCTGAGGCCGCCCCGGCCCGGGCGGGGCGGGACGCAGGCCCGCGCCGGGGCAGGCATGCCCGACCGGGGCGCCGGCCCGGCCCGCGCGGCCGTCCGGGTCCCGGACCCTCAGCGGCCCTCGGCCACGGTGCCGTGCCGCGGGCCCTTCGCCAGGAAGCCGGCGACGGCGTTCTGCAGGTCCTCCGTGGCGAACAGGGCGCCGGAGACGGCCGGGACGACGGAGTCGGCGGTGCCGATGCCGTCGTCGGCCCAGGCGCGGACGATCTGCTTCGTCGCGTCGTGCGCGCGGGTCGGGCCGTCGGCCAGCTTGCGCGCGAGGGCGCGGGCCCGCTCGTCGACCTCCGCGTCGTCCCACACGCGGTTGACGACGTTCCAGCGCTCGAGCGTCTCGGCGTCGAAGAGCTCGCCCGTCATGACGAGCTCGCGGGCGCGCCCGGAGCCGGCGCGCTCCGCGATCCGCTGGGGGCCGCCCATGGACGGCGTCAGCCCGACGACCGTCTCGACCAGCCCGAACTTCGCGCCGCGGCCGGCGACGATGATGTCGCAGCCCAGCGCGAGCTCGAACGCCGCGGTCAGCGTCAGCGCGTGCGCCGCGAAGACCACGGGGCACGGGAGCTGCTCGATCGTCTGGACGATCCGCAGGAGGTCGCGCCAGAGGCCCGCCCCCTGCTCGACGGAGCGGCCCTCGAACTCGTGGACGTCCACGCCGGCGGAGACGACGTCCCCCTCCGCCCGGATCAGGAGCCCGCGCGGCGGGTCGGCCTTCAGCGCGGCCGCGTGGTCGCGCAGCGCGTCGAACATCGCCTTGTCGAAGAGGTTCAGCGGCGGGCTGGCGATGGTGAGGACGGCCAGGCCGCCGTCGCGCTCCAAGGTCATCGGGGCGTCGGACATGAAGGGTGACCTCCGGTCGGGTTCGTCGCATCATGCCCTGCGGGCGGGCGCCGTGGTGCCCGGTCGGCCGGAAGAGCTACCGACGGTCGGATCGCGCGGGCGCCCGCCACGGCCCCGCGGCGGATCCGGCGGGCCTCGTCGGGCGCACCCTCCCCCGTGCCCGCCTGCGACCATGGAGCGCGATGACGCGCGCGTGGGAGGACCTCGATCGGCTGGTGGACGCGGTGGAGTCCCGCTCCACGCACCTCGCCTCGACCATCCACGGCGTCGACCACTGGCGCGCCGTCGGGGCGACCGCCGCGTCCCTGGCCGACGTCGTCGACATGGCCTCCCCCGACTCGCCGGGCGCCCGGCCGGACCGCGAGCTGCTGCTGCTCTTCGCGCTCCTGCACGACTCCCAGCGGGTCGACGACGGCCGGGACCTCGAGCACGGGCCGCGCGCCGCCGCCTTCCTCGACGACCTGCGCGGCACGGGCCTCGTCCGCCTGGACGACGAGCGCGCCGCGGTGCTCCACGAGGCGATCCACGACCACACGGGCGGCACGACGTCGGACGAGCCGACGATCGCCGTCTGCTGGGACGCCGACCGCCTGCTGATCCACCGCGTCGGCTTCGTGCCGGACGCGCGCTTCTGCTCGACCGAGGAGGCCCGTCGCCGGGCCGACGCGGGCGACCTGCCCGACCTCGTCGGCCCG
>WLOB01000179.1 GCA_009699505.1 Actinomycetota bacterium
AGATCGGCATCGCGAAGAAGGTCTTCTCGCCCGACCCGGACGAGGTCGCGTTCGCCAAGAAGATCATCGAGGCGATCCCCGACGGCAAGGGCGTCCACATGATCGACGGCAAGATGCAGGACGACGCCTCGTGGAAGCAGGCGAAGGTGCTCGTCGAGCTCGCGGAGCAGCTCGCCGAGGGCGACGAGGACCTGAAGGCGGCCTACGGCTTCTAGCCCGCCCCGCCCCGGAGGCCGGCTCAGCCGGCCGCGGGGAACAGGTGCTCGGTCAGGCGGTCGAGGCCGGGCACGTCGTGCACGTCCTCGGCCAGCTGCGGGACGAGCAGGACGGGCTCGTGCCCCGGGGCCGCCAGGTGCGCGGCGATCAGCGCGTCGTCGTGCCGCGCCTGGCCGCGGACCCGCTCGTGCAGGCCGGCGGCGCGGCCGGCCAGGTCCGCGTCGTCCAGCGCGTCCTCGAGGGCGCCGCGGACCGCGGCCTCGTCCTCGTGGAGCACGGCGCGGGTCAGGCGGTTGACGACGAGGCCGGCGTAGTGGATGTCGCGGCCCGAGAGGGTGGCGCGGAACGCCGCGGCCTCCTCGAGCGACTCCGGGTGCGGCGCGGCGACGAGCAGGAAGACCGTCCGCGGCTCGGCCATCAGCGCCTGGACCGCCCGCGCGCGTTGCCCGAAGCCCTGGCTCATGCCGCCCAGGACGCCGAAGAACTCCATCAGGTCGGACAGCAGGTCGACGCCGAGGGCGCGCTTGAGCAGGCCGGTGAAGACGCCGGCGCCGCGGCCGAGGAGCCCCAGGCCGCCCGACGCCGGCTTCAGCAGGAGCTGCAGCGCGCGGGAGTCGAGGAACGCGTGCAGCCGCTGCGGCGCGTCCAGGAAGTCCAGGGCGTTGCGGGTCGGCGGCGTGTCGAGCAGGACGACGTCCCAGCGCCCCGACGCCAGGAGCTCGTGGAGCTTCTCGACCGCGGTGTACTCCTGGGTGCCGGCCACGGCGCCCGAGAACTCCTTGTACACGCGGTTCTGGAGCACCTTCTCCGCGGCCTCGGGGCTGTCGGCGTACTGCCGGATCAGGCCGTCCCAGGTCGACTTGGCGTCGAGCATGACGACCCACAGCTCGCCGACGGTGTCGCCGTCGGGCGCGCTCGGCTCGAGCGGCACCTGCACCGGCTCGTCGGCGACGCCCTGCAGGCCGAGGGCGTCGGCGAGGCGGCGCGCCGGGTCGATCGTCAGGACGCAGACGCGGCGGCCGCGGCGGGCGAGCCCGAGGCCGATGCCCGCGGCGGTGGTCGTCTTGCCGACGCCGCCGCCGCCGGCGAGGACGACGACGCGGGCGTCGCCGAGGGTGCTGTCGAGGTCCAGGGTGGAGGTCACGCCGTCCGGCGCGGCGCCGGCGCTCACGCCGCGGCCTCCGCCAGGGCGTCGGCGAGCTCGCCGAGGTCCTCCCGGGTCACCTCGTCGTCGCGTCGTTCGAGCGCCGTCAGGGCGACGCCGGGGCGCAGGCCGGCGGCGAGGCGCTCGCGCTGGGCGTCCTCGCGGCGCGCCCGGCGGTGCTCGACGAGCACGGGGCCGGCGACCCGGACGGCGAGGTCGCCGTCGGAGGCCTCGTCGACGGCGCCGGGGGCGAGCGCCCCGATCCGCTCCGCCTCGTCGTCGCCCAGCAGGGTCCCGCGGGTCCGGTTGAGCACGACGAGGCCGAGGTCGACGCCGAGGCCGCGGAGGGCCTCGGCGGTCTCGAGCGTCTCGTTCACCGGGGTCTCCTCGGGCAGGGCGCAGAGGACGACGCCCGTGCGGGCGGGGTCCGCGACGAGGGCCGACAGCTCGTCGGCGCGCTTCTTGATCGGTCCGCCGCGCGCGATGCCGCTGTAGGTCGCGGGCGAGCGGAGCATCGCCATGGCGTGCCCGGTGGCGGGCGCGTCGACGATGACGAGGTCGTAGGTGGGGTGCTTGCGACCGCGGTCCTCCTGCGACAGGTCGCGGAAGCGGTCCACGGTGCAGACCTCGCGCAGACCGGGCGCGGCGGTCATCGTCAGGTTGAACAGGCGGTTCTGGAAGATGACCCGGTGGACGGGCCCGCCGACCTGGCTGCGCAGGAAGTCGTGGGCGGCCTCGATCGGGTCGATCGCCTGGAGCGAGATGCGCTCCTCGACCACGGTCTCGTGGTGCCCCACGGGCCGGTGGCGGAACAGCGAGGAGAGCCGCTCGCCGGCGACCTCGGCGATCAGGACGCGCTTGCCCTGCCGGGCGGCGAGCACCCCGAGGGCGGCGGCGATCGAGGTCTTCCCGGTGCCGCCCTTTCCGGTCACGAGGAGGAGGCGGCGATCCAGGAGGGCCATCGGCGCCCAGCCTACGGGGCGGCCGGGCGGTGCGTGGCGCCTGACGCCGAACCTGCGGGGCGGGGACCGCGCTCCGTCCTGCGGGTGGGCCCTGCCCTGCCGCCCCCTGGGTGGTCCCGACCCGTGACGCAGGGGTCGGGGCCCGCGCTCGGTCTCCTAGGCGTCCCAGAACTTCTTGTACGTGATGCTGTCGCCGCCGCCGACCTTCGTGGGGTCCCCGGCGGGCGAGCCGAAGATGATGAGGTCCATGCCGTCGGGGCCGGCCTCGAACTGGCGGACGACGTCCGGGGAGATGCGGATCGCGTCGTACTGGACGAGGTCGACGAAGTCGTGGTCGACCTTGACGCGGCCGGAGCCGGCGATGACGACGTGGATCTCCTCCTGCTCCTTCTGCTTGTGGCCGAAGGGCTGGCGCTGGCCGGGCTTGATGCGCTGGAAGCCGAGCGCGCCCTCCTTCGAGTTCAGCGCGGCGCGGGCGAAGCGCGTCTCGAGCTGGTCGCCGAACCCGGCGGGCTCCGCGAGGTCCTTGATGTCGTCGAGGAGATGCACCTTCGTCACGTTGTTCGCCATCGACCCATCGTCGCACGGACGCCCCGCCCGCCCCCGTCCGCCCGGTCGGGTCCCCGCGTCGTCGTCCGACGCGCGGCGGCGTCCCCGGGCGGCCGCGGCCCCGGCCCGTCCCCGTTCGCCGCCGTGCCGCCGGTCGGCGTCGGCCCGGTGCCCGCCCCGCACCGCCGGTCGGCGTCCGCGGCGAACCGGCATGATCCACGCCATGAGCGCACCCTCCGGTTCTCGTTCGCCCCGTCCGCTGCGCCCGCGCCGGACCTGCCACTCCGTCCCGGGCTCGAGCGAGAAGTTCCTCGCCAAGGCCCCGACGCTGGCGGCCGACCAGGTCTTCCTCGACCTCGAGGACTCCGTCGCCCGCTCCGAGAAGGACGCCGCGCGCGCCCGGATCATCGAGGCGCTGAAGACCCTCGAGTTCCCGGAGGACAAGACGGTCGTCTTCCGCGTCAACGGCACGGACACGCCGTTCTACTACCGCGACCTGATCGACGTGGTCGAGCAGGCCGGGGACCGGATCCACGCGGTGATGCTGCCGAAGGTGCAGACGCCGGGCGACATCGAGATGACCGACAAGTTGCTGACCCAGATCGAGCTCGCGAGGGGCTTCGAGGTCGGCCGCATCGGCATCGAGGCGCAGATCGAGGACGCGAAGGGCCTCGTCAACGTCGAGGCGATCGCGACGGCGTCGGACCGCATGGAGACCCTGATCTTCGGGCCGGGCGACTACTCCGCGGCCATCGGCATCCCGATCACCCAGATCGGTGGCACCCCCGAGGGCTACCCGGGCGACCACCTGAACTACCTGTACTCGCGGATCGTCGTCGCGGCGCGCGCCGCCGGCATCCAGGCGATCGACGGCCCGTACGCCGCGTTCAAGGACGAGGACGGCCTGCGCGAGCGCACCCGCCTGGTGCGGGCGCTGGGCCTCGACGGCAAGTGGACGATCCACCCCGCCCAGATCGAGGTCGTCAACGAGGTCTTCACCCCGACGAAGGAGTCGTGGGAGAAGGCCGAGGCGATGCTCGAGGCCTACCGCGAGGCGACCGAGTCCGGCGCCGGGGCGGCGATCTTCGACGGCGAGATGGTCGACGAGGCCAACCGCAAGATGGCCGAGCGGATCGCCGGTCAGGGCCGCGCCGCCGGGTACGCCGGCTGAGGCGACGGGGGACGAGGGACGTGCTGCGGGCGGACGACGGCGACGAGGGCGACCTCGAGATCGCCCTGATCACCGGGTCCGCCACGGCGATGCCGGTGCCCGACCCCGAGTCGCACCTGCTCGTCGCGGCGCTGGCGGAGCGGGGCGTCCGCGCGTCGCTCGTGCCGTGGGACGACCGGCGCGACTGGTCGGGGGTGCCGCTCGTCCTCTGCCGGACCCCGTGGGACTACGTCGGCCGGGCCGAGGAGTTCCTCGCGTGGGCGCGCAGCACGGGCGAGGCGACCCGCCTGCTGAACCCGGCGGGCCTCATCGGCTGGAACCTCCACAAGCGCTACCTCGCCGAGCTGGCGGAGCGCGGGGTGCCCGTCGTCCCGACCACGGTGCTGCGCCGGAGCGCCAGCGCGTCGTCGCGCGCCGCGGCGCTGGCGGTCGACGGCGACGCCGTGATCAAGCCGGCGATCTCCGGCGGCGCGATGGGCACCGTCCGGGTGCCGGCCCGGACCGACGAGGCCCGCGACCACCTGACGGGTCTCCTGCGCGACGGCGACGCGCTCGTGCAGCCCTACCTGCCCGAGGTCGAGGGCGGCGAGGTCTCGCTCGTCCTCTTCGCGGGCGGGTTCAGCCACGCGGTGCGCAAGCAGCCGGCCGCCGGGGACTTCCGGGTCCAGGAGGAGCACGGCGGCGTCGTCCTCCCGCACGAGCCCACCGCGGCCGAGCTGGCGGTGGCCCGCCGGGTGCTCGAGGCGCTGCCGTGGCCGAGCACCTACGCCCGGATCGACCTCGTGACGACGGCCGACGGGCCGCTCCTGATGGAGGCCGAGCTGATCGAGCCGGAGCTCTTCCTGCGCGCCGTCCCGGAGGCCGCGGGGCGCTTCGCCGACGTGCTGGTCGCCGACCTCCGCGGCTGAGCCGCCGGCGGACCGCTCGCCGGCGAGATCGGCCGGGGCGCCGTCGGCCGCCGCGCCGCTCAGCGCGGCTGGTGCTGGCGGCGCGGGGCGCCCGAGTCGAGGTCCCGCTGGTCCTGGAGCTTCTTCTGCTTCGCGGCGGTCTTCGAGACGACCTGGCCGATCAGGCGGATGTACTCCTCGACGCCCGAGGCGCGGAACTTGCCGTGGTCCCAGGCGCGGACCCAGGCCTGAAGGTCGTTCAGGTCGTTCATCTCGTTCAGCAGGTCGCGCCGGATCGAGACCGTGACGCGGGCGTCCGGCGCCATCGCCTTGGAGACCTTCGGACCGGGCATCTGGATCCGGATGAGCTGGACGTCGCGCCCGCCCTGGACCTCGGCCGCGGCGACGATCTTCAGCGGCTTGAGGGCGGGGACGTGCTCCAGCAGCTGCTTCAGGGCGACTTCGACAGCGGTGCGGGAGTCAGCGTTCGACATGGACGGACTCTACCGCCGCTCCGGACCGGGGGTCCCGGGCTGCACGCCGTCCACCAGCCCCCGCGCGTCCCGGGGCACCGGACGGGACCGGCGTCCGCTGCTCTAGCCTGCCCGGCGTGCCCGAGCTGCCCGAGGTCGAAGCCGCCCGCGCCCTGGCGGAGCGCTGGACCGCGGGACGAACGATCGTCGAGGTCGACGACACGGACGAGTGGGTCTGCCGCCCGCACGCGCCCGGCGAGATCGCCGAGGCCATCACGGGCAGGCGGATCCTCGGCGTCGGACGGGTGGGCAAGTCGCTCTGGATGGACCTCGAGGACGCGCCGCGGCTCGGCCTGCACCTCGGGATGGCCGGCCGGCTCGTCGGGCTGGGCGGCGAGGGGCTCGAGGGGGCGACGGCCGTCGGCCCCGCCGACGGCCTGTACTTCAAGGGCATCGACGTCCTGGACGACGACCCGGCGCGGTTCGGCTCCGCCGGCGAGCCGTTGACCGCCCGCGAGCGGGAGGACTGGTCGATGCCGGTGCGCACCGGTGCGCGCGAACTCCCCGGCGACGGCTCGTGGAGCCGGTTCGCGCTGGACCTCGACGACGGCGGCCGCCTCATCCTCTTCGACAAGCGCCGCCTCGGGCGCGTCCGGCTCGATCCCGACCTGACGAAGCTCGGCCCCGACGCCCTGCTGATCACCCAGGACGAGTTCGTCGAGCGGGTCGGGCGGAGCGGCGCGTCCGCCGCCGCGAAGGCCCCGCTGAAGGCGCGGCTGATGGACCAGTCGACGCTCGCGGGCATCGGCAACCTGCTCTGCGACGAGCTGCTCTGGCAGGCCGCCCAGCCGCCGCTGCGCCCTGCGGGCGACCTCTCCGAGGACGAGCTGCGCGAGCTCCACGGCGTCATGCTCGACGCCACCCGCGAGGCGATCCACCGCGGCGGCGTCCACATGGGCGACGTCATCGCCTATCGCAAGAAGGGCGAGCACTGCCCGCGCTGCGGCGCCGAGATGGTCCGCGCGACCGTCGGCGGACGGACCACCTGGTGGTGCTCGGAGGAGCAGGCCTGGCCGCCGGCCTGAGGGCCGCGACGTCAGACGGCGCGCAGGTGCTCCGCCGTCGCCGCGTCGGCGGGGAAGAACGACTCGATGGAGAGCTCCGCCGCCGTGACGTCCGTGGCGGTGCCGAAGGTCGTCCGCGTGGAGACGAACGACAGCGGCGTCACGCCGTCCGGGGCGAGGACCCGCAGCGGCACCGCGATCTCGGCCGCGGCCACGTCCGCCGCGTCGCCGTGCACCTCGCCACCGGGCAGGGCCGCCAGCTCCTCCCGCAGCGCCGCCAGGGCGGGATCGCCGGACGACACGGCCTGACGGGCGAGGGTGTCGAGCAGGTGCCCGCGCCACTCCGGCAGGTTGAGGATCCGCGGCGCGAGACCCCCGGGGTGCAGCGAGAGCCGCAGCACGTTGACCGGCGGCTCCAGCAGCTCGGGGGCGACGCCCGCGGTCAGCACCCCGAGCGCCGCGTTGGCCGCGACGAGACCCCAGTGACGGTCGACGACGAGCGCCGGGTAGGGCTCGTGGCCCGCCAGGACCCGCTCCAGCGCGGCGCGGACCGGCGCCATCTCCGGCTCGTCGAGGCCGCGCTGCCCGAACCGCGGGGCGAACCCCGCGGCGAGCAGCAGCGCGTTCTGGTCGCGCAGCGGCACCTCGAGCTGCTCGGCCAGGCGCAGCACCATCTCGGCGCTCGGCCGCGCCCGGCCGTTCTCGACGTAGCTCAGGTGCCGGGTCGAGACGCCCGTCTCGAGGGCCAGGTCCATCTGGCTGCGTCCGCGACGGGTGCGCCAGTCGCGCAGCAGCGTCCCGATCGGCGGGGTCGTCGTGTCCATCGCGGGCATCAGGCTACGACCTCCGGACGCGCAGACCGAGCGCGATCAGGCCGACGAGCGCGCACTGGCCCGCGAGGCACCACGACGCGACCGCGAAGGCGTGGGCGTGGTCTCCGTCGTCCAGCGCCCCGGCGAAGACGATGCCCAGCAGGCCGACGCCGACCGCCCCGCCGGTCTGCTGGATCGTCGTGACGACCCCGGAGCACTCGCCGGAGCGCCGCGGGTCGATCCGCGACAGCGCGACCGTCACGGACGGCCCGAAGAGCATCCCCATGCCCAGGCCGGCCAGGGCGAGCCCCGGGAGCAGCGGCACGACCGACGACCCCGGAGCGATCGTGGAGGCGGCCAGCGCCAGCGCGACCTCCCCCGCCGCCGAGACCACGGCACCCCCGACGAGCAGCCCGGTGCCCAGGCGCGCCAGGAGCGCCGGGGCCGCGAACGACGTCGCCACGTAGCCGGCGGCGAGGACGGTGAAGACGAGCCCGGAGTCCAGGGCGCTCAAGCCGATGCCCCCCTGGAGCGTCAGCGCGAGGACGAAGAACGACGACGCCACGCCGCACTGCAGGACGAGGCAGAGCAGCGATCCGACCCCGAGGGTGCGATCGCCCAGCAGCGCGAGGTCGACGAGCGGGTCGTCGCCCCGCGCGGCCAGCCGCCGCTGGCGCCACGCGAACACGGCCAGCAGGCCGACCGCGCCGACCAGGGCCAGGACGCACCACAACGGCCATCCGCGGTCCTGCCCCTCGGCGAGCGGGAGGATCAGCGCGGCGAGGCCGGTCGACAGCAGCAGCACGCTCGGGGCGTCGATGCCCAGGCGCCGGTCCGCCCGCGTCTCGGGCACCCAGCGACCCGCGACGGCGACCGCGGCGATCCCGATCGGCACGTTGACGAGGAAGCAGGCGCGCCAGCCGAGCCCGAGCACGTCCGCCGCGATCAGCGCCCCGCCCGCGAGCTGGCCGCCGACGGCCGCGAGCCCGGCGGTCACGCCGTAGGCCGTGA
>WLOB01000018.1 GCA_009699505.1 Actinomycetota bacterium
GTGTCGATGTCCAGGAGCTCGACGACGTCGAGGTCGAGCAGCAGCTCGTCGTCGAGCGGTTCCCAGGGCAGCGGGAGCGGCTCGTCGGTGAGCGTGACGCGGACGCCCTCCCAGAAGTCGCTCCACTCGGGCGTGCTCGGGTCGGCCCGCAGCAGACCCGCGCCGCGGATGCGGTCGCGGTCGCGGTCGTCCACCCAGGCGCTGACGAACCGGGTGACCAGCGGCGGCACCGCCTCGTGGAAGCCGCGGGCGTCGACGTCGCGGGGCTCGAAGACGACGCGGTGGCCGTGCAGGTCGGTCAGCCCGCGGACGGCGTGCAGCGGCGCGAGGTCCACCAGGCACCCGCGCCGGTCCGTGCACTCCAGGCCCAACCCGACGCCCGCGGGCAGCTGCGACCAGTCCGTCTCCGCGACGACCCCGGGCAGGCGCTCGGCTGACGCCCTCAGCGACAACGTCCGCAGCGACAGGTCGGCGAGCACCTCGATCGACCTGAGCCGCCCGCCGACCGTGACGGACACGGCGTCGAGCTCGGGCAGCGCGGCGCGCAGCGGAGCGAGGTCGAGATCGCCGGGGACGTGGACCTCCACGCCGTAGAGGCCGGGGAACAGCTCCAGGCCCTCGAGCACCCTGGGATCGTCGGAGACGATCTCGAGGTTCCTGCAGCGGGCGGCGACCGTCGGATTGGCCGCGGAGATCGGCTCGAGGGACCGCCAGGCGTAGCCGAAACGGGCGGGACCCTTGCGGGTGAGCTTGTCGGTCATGGCGTCGGGTGCGCGAGTGCGTCGGCGAGTTCGGTCAGGTAGGCGATCGCCGCAGCGTCCCCGGCGGCCAGGAGTTTGGCAGCGACCTGCCGAGGATCTGCTGCGGAGCTGTCGCGCACGATGCTCGCCAGCGCCCGGGCCCTCGTGGTGGCCGCGTCGACTGGCGTCGGCGGTTCGGCGCGATCGCGCCCCCACGGGTCGGGGTGCTCCTCCCCCGCGCTCTCGTCGACGGCATCGACAGGGTCGTGGGCGCTTGGGCTGACTTGCTCGACCGTGCCGGTGTCCGGGGCGGGTTGGACGGCGGCGCTCTCGCGGGCAGGGCGGGGTGCGGCCGGGGCCGGCGGGTCGGGTAGGAGTGCGGTGACGTGGTTGCGTGTCTGCGCGGCGGTCGGGCGGTCGCCGTGGTGGTCGACCGTGGCGGCCCACGCTTGGCGCATGGCGTCGGGGTTCTCGCGCAGCGCCGCGAGCTCGCGCGCGACGGCCTCGCTTCGCGGCTCGACGAGACCAGTTGGTCCGAGCTCGGCGACCACACCGGCGGCCTGGATGGTGCGGTCGGCGTGGCGGCGGGTGATCTCGAACCGGTCCTCACAGAACGCCTGAAACGACTCGAAGCGTTCGCGGTACAGGCGGCGGTCGCGGATGACCATGAGGGCCCGGCCGACGGCGACGAAGACCGAGAGGCCCTGGTCGATCGTGGCCTCGGCTTCCTGCAGCAGCGCCGTCTCTTCGGCGCTGAGGACGCGCTCGCAGTGCTCGCGGGCCCAGCCGGCGGGATCGTCGAGTCGGTCATCGGCGGCGTCGCCGTACTGCCGAAACTCGGGCAGCACGCCGGCGGCCAGGCATGCCTCGTGGCGGACGCGGCCCTCGAGGACCTGGCCGTCGAGCATCACGATCGGCTGGTGCAGGCCGTTGCGTTTGATGTCGCGCTCGAGCGCGACCTGGGTCTGGCGGTCCACCGCGGGCGCGTCCGCGGCCGCGGGGTGGAAGGCCAGGCCGGTGGACACGACGGGCGAGCGCATGGCGCCACGGTAGGCGTCGGGTTCGACGCGATCGCGGCCGGGCGCGTTGCAGCACGCCAGGTCTCGGGCTCTAGGGTCCGCGGCGTGTCTGTGTCCCACGTCCCGCTCACCCCCATGCGCTTCCAGGTCCCCGGTCGCGCCCTGCCGTTGCTCACCGCCGGCGCGAGCGTCGTCCTGGCAGCCGCCGCGGCCGCGCCCGCGTCGGCGGCCGAGGCGCCCGCCGATCTGCTCGTGCGACCCGCGCCCGCTGGGCCACCCGCCACGACCGCCTGGGTCTCCGGCCGCGAAGTCTTCGTCGCCGAGGACCCCGCCGGCGTGGGCGCGGGCCGCCGCGTCGCGCGCCTGACCAGGACTGTGGGCGCGCCCGAGGTTTCTCTCAGTCGTGACGGCCGCCACCTGGCGGTGATGGGCGGCGAGGGCGTCTGGTCGGTGCCGATCGCCGTCGGTGGTCCGCCGACGCGGCTGGGCGACGTGCCCGACGACGGGGCCGGCGGGGTGCGCTGGGCGCCGGACGGCCGGCAGCTGCTGCTCGTAGACCGGTCGATCACGCACTGCGTCGTCGAGCCGCAGGTCCGGTGCCGCAAGGCAGTGACGAACGGGGCGTCGGCGGAGTTCGGCGCGTCGTGGTCGCCGGACTCCGCGACGTTCGCCTACACCCGTGCGCGCCGCGACCACGACAGCACCGGAGTCGGCGACCTCGTGACCCGGCCGGTGGCGGCCGGCCCGATCCGGGTGATCGAGCGCGCCACCTTCGACAAGCGGCGCGTGAGCTTCCCGACGTCGGCGGTCTGGACACGCTCGGGCTTGGCTTGGACCACCTACTCCGGCCGGAACGTCGCGGACTTCGAGTTCCGGCTCAGCACGAGGCTGCAGCGCCCCGACGGCACGGTCCGGACGCTGGCCGCCTCTCCCGCGCTGGCCGGGAAGGTGCTGGTGCCGTTCCTCGTCAGTGCCGAGACCCCCAGCGGCAGGCTGCTCGGGCAGCGGATCACCTCGCCCTCCCGCACGATCGACGACGAGGCGTCGGTGTCGCTGCGGACGCTCTCCGCCTTGGGCCGGCAGGCGCCCTACGGCGTCTCGTACCGCGAGGGCAAGCGCTCCGCGGAGATCCTCGGGGTTCTCGCCGACGGCCGGATCGCGGTCCAGCTACCGCTCGACGCGGACGGGCTCCGTCAGGCGCTCTACCTCGTGACGCCCGGCAAGGCCGGGCTCGGGACCCCCGTGCGGACCGCCTCTGCGGTCTCCGCCGCCGTCGCGTTTCCCAACGACAGCCGCAGCTTCTGACGCGCCCCCGGCGGCCGTGGCCGCCGGGGGCGTCCGGCGGGCGCGGGCTAGTACCAGGCGTTGACGATCGCGACGCGGCGGCCGCGGCGGCCGTCGGCGCCGGTGACCATCGTGATCGTCCAGCGCTTGGTCGCGGTGGACGGCAGACCGACGAGGAACCGCCGGCCCTTGCCGCTGCAGGCGTAGTTGATCCGCTGGCCCCGCCACAGGGCGGAGGCGCCGCCGAAGATGGAGCAGGTCCGGCCGCCGCCGACGGTGACGCTCCACGGCGTTCGGCGCACGGGCCGGCGGATCGGAGTGAGCGACTCGCCGGTCTGGACCTCGGTGACCGTGTTGCTCGTCACGCGGGTCGGGCAGATCAGCGCCTGGACGTCGCCGGTGGCCGGGTCGCCTTGCGCGAAGCACGGGTCGAAGATGTTGTTGCCGTTGCGGCTGGGGCCGCCGAAGCAGCGGTAGCCCGTGGCGCTGAAGAAGCTCCCCATCTCGCACTCGCCGCCGACGCTCTCGGTGATCCGCAGCTCTGGCCGGAGCGTGAACTGGCCGGAGCTGTCGAACGGGCTGTAGGTCTGGGTGCGCGTTGCGGACGCGCCGTTCGCGCCGGCGGGGGCGAGCGCCGCGAGCGCGCCGACGAGGACGGGCAACGTGGCGAGCCGCATGCCCGCCAGGGTACCCGCCCGACGCCCGGAGCCGCCCCCAGCGGGCGCCCTGCAGAGTGGCTGCCGCCCTGAGGCCTCTACCGGCTGTGCGGGGCCCGGCGGGGGACGAGCATCCGCAGAAGCAGCGCGACCGCGGCGGTGCTGACCAGCAGCAGCACGAGAACCGCGATCGTCGGGGCAGGCTCCGGCGCCTCGTCGAGCATCAGGACGGTGAGCGTCAGGCCGCCGAAGAGGGCGATCAGCCGCCGCAGTGCGGTGTGTCGCAGCGCGCTCACCGGGGCCACCGCGCCGGTGCGGGTCGCGGCCCGTGCTGCTGCACGTACTGGACCAGGGCGTGGGCGGCGGTCACCGGCGGCTGCTGCGGGTCGAGGTCCAGGCGCTCGGCGGCCTCTGCGATGGCGCGCGTCAGCACGTCGTTGATCGCGCCGGTGGTCACGAAGGCGTGCAGCGCGTTGGTCTGCGGCAGCTGCTCGGCGATCCGTCGCGCTTCGACGTCGCGGACCTGCACTGCGGGGAGGGTGGGCGTCGGGGGAGCCATCACCGCACCGTAGCCGCACCCTTCGACGCGATCGGCGGGCGCGCGCCGATCATGGGTCTACGGTGGGCCGATGCCGTCTCGTCGTCCCGAAGCCGAACGCGCGCTGTCCCGTGCGCTGGTCGAGGTCCTCGCCGACCGCCGACCCGACATCGCACAGGCGGGGATCGACGGCACGCACACGCGACGGTTTCAGGACAACCTCGTGCCCGCTCTGACGCTGCGGCAGATCGAGGCGATCCGCCGCGAGCTCGGGGCGGGCGCCGGCGGCGAGCTGCGGCCGCATGAGACCGACCGGCGCCCGCGCGAGGAGTGGAAGCGCAAGGCGCACGCCGCGTACTCGTCCTCGGCGCTGGCCGCCAGCGCGTTCGGCTGGTGGAAGGGCCGCGAGGAGCACCTGGAGCTCGTCGGCCTCTCCGGGTTCCGGGAGCCGTTGCAGGTGGAGTGGAAGCGCAAGATCGCGATCCCCGGCGGCGGCACGGCCAACCTCGACGCCTACGCCGCCGGCGACGTCGTCCTCGGCGTCGAGTCCAAGCTGACGGAGTACCTCGACCACAAGCCGACCGCGTGGCGGGACCCGTACTTCGCGCCGCAGGCGCTCGAGCTGCTCGACGGGCCGTGGCAGACCGTGCTGGCGCGGTCGCTGCGCGGCGACGAGAACCCGGCCTTCGCCGCGCTGCACACCGACGTCGAGCCGTGGACGACGCGGTACCTCGACGTCAAACAGCTGCTCAAGCACGCGATGGCGCTGCGCTCGACCAGAGACGACCGGCCGCAGCACCTGCTCTACGTGTTCTGGGAGCCCGACAACGACGACGAGATCCCCGAGGTCGCCGCGCACCGCGCGGAGCTGCTGGAGCTCGAGACGATGCTGGCCGGCGCAGAGCTGCAGTTCCACGCCGTCGTCTACTCCGACCTGTGGTCGGACTGGGAGCAGCTCCGGGTGCCGCACGTCGACGAGCTCCTGCACGACCTGCGCGCCCGCTACGTCGTCTCGCTCTGAACGTCACGCCAAGCGATGAGCGACTCTCAGGCACGGGTACAGCGCGGCGCGCCGGACTACGATCGGCGTGTGCGTACCCGTCGCCCCGGACTCCTCGTCCTCCTCGTCGTCGTAGTGGCCGCCGCGGCACTGCTTCTCGGTACGCCCCGTGGCGTGCCGGTCGCCGCGGCCGCCTCGTGCTCGGACTATGCAACGCAGGCCGCCGCACAGGACGCCGCCGACACGCGCGACGGTGATGCTGATGGTCGCCTCTGCGAGAGCCTTCCATGCCCGTGCGCGGGCCCCGGCGACCCCGGGTCCGGCTCGCCGGACCCGTCTCCTGCGCCGCCCAAGCCGACCCCGTCGCCCGGCACCAGCGCGGACCCGAAGAACTGCCGGATCACCCGGAAGGTCGTGCGCGTCGGGCTGTCGCGCACGAAGTACCCGGAGGTCCGGGCGCACTGGGAGCGCGCGATCGCCAAGGGCTGGCCCCGCACGCTCAAGATCCACCGCAAGGGCGCCGAGCGGCGCCGCTCACGACTGCTGGCAGGGATGCCGACCCGGCCGGGCAAGGACCGCGACGAGTACCCGCCGGCGTCCGCCAGAACGACCGTGAAGGCCGACGTGGAGTACGTCGACTCGGCGCAGAACCGGGGTGCGGGGTCGGTGCAGGGCGTGAAGCTGCGGCGCTACTGCTCCGGCCAGCGCTTCATCTTCGTCTGGTACTAGCCGCTGGCGTCTCTCCGGACGCGCACCAGCCTGGCAACGAGCTCCCAGCTTCCAGGCGGCGGCCCTGAACCTTCGTGAGGGTGCGCGGGGCTGTTCCGGCCGGCGGGTCCTGGCCGTCTGGGCCTAGCCGTCAGCCTGGTCGTCTTCGGCGGCGCGCACGTCGCGTCCGTTCGTCGTGGCGTGTGAGGCGATGCCGTAGCGCATCGCGAGGCCGTCGTAGACGAGGTCGTGGAGTGCGTCGTGCCATCGGGGAGCGAGCTCTCGAAGACGCTCGGCGTGTCGCGCGTAGAGCCGTCCGACGGGTCTGGGTGCTTCGAGCAGCCCGTCAAACGGCGAATCCGCGGCGTCCAGGCGCGCAATCGCGCCGCGCAGAAACCACGCGAACGCGTCGTCGGCGAAGAGCTCGTCGGGGTGGCGCCGGTCGCCTTCGTCCATGTCGATGCCCGGGCCCATGTCTTCGAGCAGTGGGATGCCGAGTGCGCGGGCGAGGGCGTCGCGGCGACGTTGGTGTTGCGGTGCCTGCCGGGTGCGCTCTTCGGCGCGGAATAGGTCGAGGAGGTCGTAGTGGTGTTCGTCGACGAGCTGCGGGCCGTGCAGGTCGGGGTCGCCTCCGGGTGCGAAGGCGCGGGCTTGGTCGGCGAGGACCTTGCGGGCGGTCTTGATCCTGCGGACGGTGGTAGTGGTCGTGCCGCCGAGGTCCTTGAGGTTCAGCGGCGGCGGCGACGCTGCCCAGAGCGGGTGGGCGAGCAGCGCGCGCTCGAGGTCCTTCAGGGGCCGGGCGGCCGCCTGCTGGTCTTCGCCTGCCGTCCACCAGGTGATCTTCAGGTGCTCCTCCATCCACGTCTGGAGCAGCTGTTCGCTGTGGTCGTCGAGGGCGAAGTTCGAGAACCGTTCGGGGTTTGCGAGGTTGCGCGGCTGCGCGCGAAGCGGCCCGCACACGTCGGTGGTGTGCAGCAGGCCGGCGAGGGACCGACGGAGGGTGGAGTGGCCGGTCTTGCCGGCCCGGAAGTGGGTGCGAGCATCGCGGGTGCGCAGCGAGGATTCGGACTTGCCGATGTAGAGCGGGCGCGGGGCCTGCTCGAACTCTTCGCCGAGGCCCAGCTGGATCCATGCCTCACGGGTGCCCCAGACGGCGTAGAGGCCCGGGGCGTCGGGCAGGCGCCGCTCTGCGTCACTCGGGCTGATCCGGTCCGTGCGCACGCCAAGGGCGATCCAGTCGATGAGGTCGTCATCGTCGGTGGGGCTCGGTCGCTCCCACGACAGCGTGGCGGTGTACTGCGTGCAGAGGATGTGGCTGGGGAGCGCGAGCAGGTAGTCGTCTCCATCGGCGACGGTGACCTGCCGGTCGAGGCTCTCGCTCCACACCGTGTGGCGCTGCGCAAGTTGCTCGAAGACCGGGGCGTCGAAGGCGACGGTCCCGTCGGGCCCGGTGCGGGCGGTGCCGATGGGCCTGTTGAACTCGCGGAGGGTGGCGACAAGCATGCGGGTGTCCTGGTGGGGATCGAGGTCCGAGGCGACGGGCGTCAGGTGCTGCGTGGCTCTGGTCGGATGCCCCGTCCGGAGACTGACATCCCCAGGCGGATGCCTCGACGAACGTCCGGGTCGACGTGGCGGCGAGCGTTGCCGGCGGGGTGCCGGGGAGGTCAGCTTGCGGCGTTGCGGATGTGCTGGGCGAGGCGTTCGAGGCGGGAGGTCCCAGGGGCGTCGGGGATCGCGATCTGCGCGCCGTCGAGCTGTCCGGTGAGGGCTTGGATCTGCTCGACGCTCCAGCCGCTCTGGCGGGCCATCACGACGAAGGTGTGGTGCAACAGCGCGCTGTCGAGGGCAGGCAGTGGGGTTCCCAGGACGGTGGCATGGGCGGTGATCTGGCGGAAGTAGTCGCCGATCAGCCGGCGGTTGGCCGGGCGCCCGCGGGGGCTGCGCAGCAGCGGCTGGTCGGGGTCTGTGGTGCGGAGCGCTTCGACGGTGTCGTGAAGTTCGGGCAGGAGGGGTTCCCAGGAGCGGGTGCCGCGGCGGGCGCGGAGGTGGATGAGGTGGCGGCCGCCACCGACGGCGGGTGGGACGTCGTGGCCGGTGAGGGCCTGGATGCCGTGGACGGGTTGCCCCATGAGGCCGATGAGCACGACGAGAAAGTGCTCGTTGGGTCCGAGGTCGCGGGCGACGTCGATGGTGCGTTGAAGCTGGCCGGCGGTGAGCGTGGGACGGTTTCGCGCGTCGCTGGCGGCGGGGGGCTTGGGCGGCGGGATCTGCGACCCGGGGGCGGTGTGGAAGGGGTTGGGCCGGTCGGGGTCGCGCAGGTCGCGGTCGGCGAAGAAGGCGTAGAGCGAGGCGAGGATGGTGAGGTCGCGGCGGATCGTCGCGGGGCTGCGGGTGGGCTGGCCGTCGCGCAGCGGGTTGAGGTGCTCGCGGTAGTAGGCGATCGCGTCGGCGCGGCTCAGGCGCGCGAGTGGTTCGTCGGGTCGGCGGGTCTGGTGCCAGTCCAGCAGGGGGCCGACGACCTGTCGGTAGGTGTCGCGGCTGGTGAGCTGCTCGCGGGCGGCGAGGAAGTGGAGGACCAGCTGGTGGTCGCTGAGGGGCGGGTTCTGGGTGCTCACGGGCTCCGTCGACGGTAGTCGCCGCTCCGGCGTCCACCGACCCCGCCGCGTCGCCGCCGCTGCGCGCCCCGCGGGCCGCCCGGCGCGGCCACGTGCCCGCCGGGGCACCGCTCGCCGGCCGGAACCCAGCCGCGCTCTTCCCCCTCCCCCACCACTCGTAGCTCGCAGGATCGCGGCCTCAGCAGCGAACGTGTCCGCCCCCGCCCCTGGCCCACGCCCGGGTCGATTCGGCGGCCGCGACGTCGCGATCACCGTCGCTGCATGGCCGCCGGCGTTCGAGCGTCGGCGCGAGCGCGACGACCGAAGCGCCCCCTGCCCCGTACGAGGCGAGATCCGCGTCCGGGGCGCCGAGGCCGTCGAGCCGGAGGACTCCGCGAGCTCTCACCCTCCCGACCTCAGATCGCCCAAAAGTGAGCGGAGCAGTCTGTTCCGCTCAGTTTGAGCGGGTGGCCTGGTGTGAGGCAGAACGGACCCAGACGGGAAGAAGGAGACGATGCGCCGTCGTCTGTGGGCGGGTCGTCTGAAGGAGGTTGTCTCCCCCGAGCCGGGAGCCGTGGATCGGTCGTGAGCGACGGCCGATGCGGGCAACCAGATCGGTCCTGACCCTGCTGCGTAGATCCGCGGGGATGGGTCCTTCTCCTGTGGGGCTGCTGTCCCTCACCCTGTGGTGTTTGCCCACGACGGCTCGGTCGTTCTGTGCGGAAGCGGGCTTCGGGGACGGGGCCGCGGCGCGGCACGCGAGCAGGTCGGCGGGTGAGGGCATGGGCAGAGGAGGCCACCCCGGGAGGAGGCGTCAAGACGGCGGGTCGGCGGGTCGACGAGGAGCCCGACGGGGCGGGCTCGGTGCTGCGAGACGACGAGGAGGGGTGCGCGGCCGCGCCGGCGGGCGGCGGGCGGGGTCTCAGGCCGCGGGCGGCCCGCGGTGCGGGGCGGCCTGCAGGTGCTCGGGGAACGCGACGAGCTCGCCGAGCACCCGCCGCGCCTGGCGCAGCTGGCGGGCGACGACCGCCTGCACCGCGTCGCGGTCCTCGCCGGTGTCGCGGGCGGTGTCCACCAGCGGCAGCACGAACTCGAAGACCCCGCGGTCGGTGATCCGCACCGCCGGCCGACCGAAGCGCTCCGGTGCCAGCGCCCGCAGCCGCAGCAGCACCTCCATCAGCCGCGCGGCGCGGCGCCCGGCCCGCTGGTGGCGCACGCCCAGGCGATCGCCCAGCTCGCCGACCGTGCGGCCCGACAGCCGCAAGGTGCGCCGCGCGCCGCCGCGGCGGCGCGCCTGGCGCAGCTCGCCGCGCGAGAGTGGCCGCCCACGGCCGTCGACCGCCGGCAGCGCATCGCAGATCACGTAGGTGGCCAGCTCGCACGCCGAGCGGATCGCGCGCAGGTGATCCAGCCGCAGGATCGCGTAGCCCTCCACCGGCGAGCCCGTCCAGGCCGGGCGATCGCGGCCGGCCACCCGCCGCCCGCGGCCCCAGGCCCGCAGCTGCTCGAGGACCTCGCCCTCGAGGACCAGGCGGATCGTCGGCCGCCGGCCGCCGGCACCGAACCCCGCCGGAGCGACGTGCGCGAGCTCCCACCTGCCCGGGCGCACCGCCACCTCGACCGCCACCGGCAGCCCGCAGAGGGCGTAGAACGCGGAGATCCGCGTCAGCGACCCGCGCAGCGACTCGCGGGCGTCGTAGGGCGGCTGTCGCTCCTCGCGGCCTGCGGGATCCAGGGCCCGCCACAGCTCCACCGCGGTCGTGCTCACCGCGACCCGGCCGCCGGAAAGCTCCTCGATCGCGTTGTAGAGCGCCGCGGTCTGCAGCGTCGCGGCGATCGTGACGTCGCGGGGCGTCAGCTCCCCCGGCCGCTTCGACGGATGCTGCGCGTACCGCGCCCGGCGACCCATCGCCGTGGCGTCCGCGTCGCCGCGCGCGCACAGCAACGCCGCCGGGACCGGGGCCATCGTCGCCTGCGCCGGCACCAGGCCCCGACGCCTGCCCGACGACTCGCCCTGTAGGTGGTGGGCGCCCAGCAGATCCCGCCCCTCCCCCGCTCCGACGAGCTGCACCGTCAGCGGCCGGCCCAGGGTGCGAGACGCCGCCGCACCCAACAGCGGCGCCAGACGGCTCTCGACCCATGAGCGTGCGTGCTCGGGAGCGTGGACCCAGAACCGATCGCCATCGCAGGAGACCGGTCGCAGCACCGCAAGCCACGAGTCCCACTCGTCCCCACCGATCCGGGCGCGCGCATCGCGCACGATCGCCGCCCACGCGACCTCCAACGGCGAGCTCCCCTCCCCCGCGTCGAGCGCGGCCTCGGTGAGCATCCAGCTCCCCGTCACCTGCAGGCCCAAGTCCTTCGCAGCCGACGCGAGGATGTCGGCGAGCTCCCGCTCGATGCCCTCCTGCGCCTCTGAAGGCGCGTCGAGCACCAACAGGTCGCCGTCCAGGGCCGCCGCGGACAGCTGCGCCAACCACACCCGCAGCTGCACGGACTCGAGGCCCTCGCCGATCGCGGCCCGGGCACGCCGCGCCATCAGCGACCACGCGACCTCCGGGGGTGTTCCGGACACCGCGACGGGGCCATGAGGGTCGCCCGAGGACATGCGGTACCGGCGGCGAACTCGCGCGCGCACCAACGCCGACTCGCCCGGGCGTCGTCAAACGGCCGGGAAGCCGGTAGCATCACGTGGGCGTCGTCTTCTCCGGGGCTGTCGCCAAACAAGGACCCGGGGTTGACAGGAATACGTGATGACCAGAGGGGCGCCCATCGGGCGTCCTTCTGCGTTGTGGGGGCTCTAGTCGGCCGCCACCTCCAGCTCGAGTTGCTGCTGCGGCGGCGCGGTGAACTCGGGCGAGAAGTCGACGGTCACCACGTAGGTGCCGTCGGGCTGGTGTTCCGCGTCAATGTGCTCGATGCGTGGATCGACGGCGCAGATCTTCTTCCCGGCGTCGCGAAGCGCGCGCGCACACTCCTTCGGCGTGCTGCGGTTGATCCCGAAGGTCGCCAGCAGAGCGGGCGTCATCGGCACGCGCCGCGCGGGCTGGCGAAGTACCAAACGCGCAGGCGGCATCCCGATCCAGGCGTAGATGCGTTGCGCGTTGCCGTTGAGGCGACGGAACTTGTCCTGGTCGATCGCGATGGCGTAGCCGGCCTGCAGTTGCTCGACCATCCACGAGGAGAACCGTACGTTGACCGTATCCCGGGTCCACCGGCGGGCCCCGGCACGGCGAGAGAACTCCGCCGCGGTCATCTCCGGGTTGTCCTCGCGTTCGGCCTCGGACCAGATGTCCGTCTCCTGCAGCACACGAAGACGGCGCTGCCGCCGAACGGACGTGCCGTGACGGTCGGTGCCCTCGAAGCTTGCGCTGATTTCCACCAGGAAGAGGCGCGACAGGCTCTCGCGCACGAGCCGCAGGTTCTTGCCGCCGAGGTCGAGCGGGGTGCCGTCCCCTGGTGCCGGCGGGTACACGGCTCGGGCGAGGTCCTTCAGGCTGAAGGTGATCCGCTCGTCGGTGCCGGGCCTCCCCTGGTCCGCCCAGGTCTGCGAGATGAACGACAGCGTCGCGAGGTCCATCGGCCGCAACGGCAGCGTCGCGCGGTACTGCCCCATCTCCGTCATCAACTCAACGGGCTGCCCGGCGGTCTGCGCCGCGACTGTGCCGCGCGAAGCGTCGACCGGAACGGTCCGAGCGAAGTTCAGCTCGAGCGTGCCCTCGATCGGGTCCGGATCCTTGGTCTTGCGACTCGGCTGGGTGGCGGTCTTGGAACTCACGCAACGCGCACTATCCCTGCCCGAGCGGATAAGAACGAGCGAGCTTCGCGGCGTGGCGGCCTCGCGGGCCGATCTAGGGGGGACTTTGGACCACCGGCGCCCGATGCTTAGGGGGGACTTTGGACCACCGGCGCCGCGGGCCGGGCAGCGAAGAAGGCCGAATCGCCCGGAGATACAGGCGGTTCGGGCAACTTCGCTGCTCTCATGGGGCGGGACAGATCATGCCGTGAGGGGGGACTTTGGACCACCGGCCACCAGAATCGCTGGAAATGCGGCTGTCTGCGGGTTCTGAGCGTGCGTCTGAAAAGGAATCTTGACGCGAGGCTGGCTTCGTCCGGGTGGTTGCGGTGGAGGTCTGGTCCACCCTGCGTCGTGCGTGCTCAGCGTGCTTCAGGCTCCGAGAATCAGCCCAGACCCCAGCTTGCAAGCGGCTCTCTGGCGACGAGCGGCCTCGCCGGGCCTCCCTGCCGACTGGACCGGCCCCCCGCTCGACCCGGAGGTTGCGTCCGGCGGCCGGGTGGAGGGTTGGTCCACCCTGGAGCCGTCGGCGCACGTGCCTCGTTCTAGGGTGGACCGGCCCTCCACTGCAGTCCGGATCGGGGTGCCTGGGCTCGAGCACGCCCTGGAACTTTCGGCTGGCCCCCAGGACTGCCACCGGCGGACGGCGCCATCAGCTTTCGTGGCACGGGCAACGCGCCGGGGCACCCGAAGAGGTGTGGTTTCCCTCCCCCGTTGCTCTCGTGCCTCGCGTCAGCCGTCGGCGAGGGCTGCCAGTCGCCGGGCGAGGTCGTCGCGCTGCGCGGCGGTCCGCTGCTCGCGGAGTGCGTCGAGGTCCGGGGCGAGTTCGCCGGACTGCTCGTTGTAGAAGTGTCCGAAGAGCACGATCGTGACAACCCGGCTGAGGCTCATCCGGCCGGCGCCGCTCTGGCGGACAGCCTCGTCGAGGCGTCCGGTGACCCGCTCGAGGTGATCGACGACCGCTCGCGTGGTCTGTGTGGACACGCGGACGGAGAACAGGTCGAGGTCGGTGGTGTCCCGCCACTCGAGGTAGCTCTGCGTGTATCGCGCCAGGTTCGGCAGGTCTGCCAGCGACGCTCGCAGTAGCTGATGGATGAGCGCGGAGTCCGAGGTGTTGAGATCGCGCGAGGTCTTGCGCAGCTGGTCGGCGATCACCGACGGAACGATGTAGGACCGCGACGCAAGGTCGCTACGGCCGCTGGGCGCCGCCGCAGTCGGAGCGACAGCGCTGGAGCGCTGTCTGGGCGGAGCAGGGGCCGAGACGGCGGGCGGGTTCTCCGGGGCGGACGTCACTTGCGTCGGCGCCCGGCGCCTTGGCGCCTTGGCCTTGGCCGGCGCGGCGACCGGCGCCGGCGTCTCGTCGGCTGTGGCGGGCGCGTCGCCACGGCGGGCCGGGTCGTCGGGGATGATCTTCGGGATCTCACTGAGAGCGTCGAGACCTCGTGCGCGGCGTGCGGTCATGAGACGGCTCCTCAGACGAGCTTGAGTTCCGCGGCCAGCTCGCGGAAGCGAGTGGCGGGCAGGCTGTCGGGGTGGGACACAACGGCCGGCAGGCCGTCGTCGGGGGCGGCGTGGAAGACGGTGCGCTCCGGGATGCGGACGGTCGTCAGCGGAACCCCGTGGGCGGTGAGACCGTCCGAGAGGCGTTGCGCAATACGACGGTTCTTCTGATCCCGGTTGAGGATCGCTCGCAGCGGCGGCTGATCGGTGGGCCCGAAGAGCTGGGCGATGGTGGCCATGACGTCCGCCAGGCCGGTCACGGACTCGCTGTCTTGCATCGAGATCGGGATCAGCAGCTCCGTGCAGGCGGTCATGGCGTTGACCGCAAGCAGGCCCAGGTTGGGCGGGCAGTCGATGATGACCAGCGGGACGTCGTCTTCGAGGGTCTCGAGGTGCCGGGCGAGCATCTCCTCCCGCTTCACGGCGCCGACCATCCCGAGCTCGGCCTGAGCGAGCTTGTCGCCGGGGACGACGACGTCGACACCGACGGTAGGCGAGCGCACGATCGCGTCCTGCAGCGTGGTCCGTTGCGTGTAGACGTCCGCGAGGCCGTAGTCGGCTCCGTCGGGCAAGAGCTGGGAGGCCATGTTGCCCTGGCGGTCGGAGTCGATCGCCAAGACCTCTCCCCCGCTCTGCGCCACAGCGGCCGCGAGGTTCGTCGATACGGCGGTCTTGCCGACGCCGCCCTTCTGGTTGACCACGGCGATGACTCGGCGGGGCGTGGGCATGAGATGCAGTTCTCCGGGACGGCGTGGGTTCCTGCGTGCATCGTGCCGTGACGCACGGTTTCACAAACGGAGTGCACGATGCGCAGCGTCATGGCGTGCACAAATGACGCGCAGACTGTATGAAGGACAGCATGATCGCATGCGTGCAGGACAGACCGCACTACGGGGTGTATGACCGACGCACCGCATGATCCGCAGTTGTGGTGATCGACGTACGTAATGACAGACGGCCCGCATGACTGACGAAGTGGTTACGTACGCTAGTACGTTGCTAGTAACTCATGAGTACGTAACGCCGCCTGGCTGGCGGGTCTCTAGGCCGCGCGCCCGGTTCGTACCGCGGCGGCGTCAGGGGTTCGCGTTGTCGCCGGCGCCTAGTCGGCTGCGCATCGCGCGTCGCGCGCGGGTGTGAATGGCGGTGTTGTAGGCCAGCGCGCCGGTGAGTGCTTCGGGGCTGTGCATCGAAGCAGCAGCCTCGCTGTCCCATGCGGCGGATGTCGCCAGCTGCTTGGAGCGCAGGATCGTTGCGGCCAGGTGCAGGTACCACTCACGACGAGCGATCCGGCCGGCCAGTGTCTCGACGACGCTACGCCGCCGCCCGGCGTGTTCGCTCACGAGGCTGCGCACGAGCGCGCGATAGAGGCGGTGGTCGGCGTTGATGGTCAGCTCGTTCGTCGCCAGGTCGTAGCTGGCAACACGGTCCTCGAGATAGCCGACCGGCCGCGTCTGATCCTCGACCGAGATCCATCGAGGCTGGGGGAGATCGCGCTCGTGGACCGTGGCTCGGCCGCGGCGCTGGCGGCGGGGTGTGCGCTCGGGCGCCTCCGGCTGGGCGCGGGGCGTCTCGGTGGCGTCGCCGTCGGGACGCTGACGCCGCGAGACGGTCTCCAGGCGCCGTAGCTCCGCCCGGCCCTCGTCGCTGTCGCTCAAGAGCGCGCCGAACATCGCCAGCGTCTGGCGGGCGCCGCGTACGCCTGCGCTCTCTGGGATGAAGGTCTCCGGGTCGTCGAGCGGCTCCAGCGATCCGAGGCTTGGCTCGTGATGGCCGCCGGATGCTTCGTACCTGGGGACCGGCCCGAGGCCGGGGTCGTCCTGCAGTGCCTTGGCGGCCATGCGTCGGAGGTCCTGTGCGGACTCGCCGTCGCCGTCGGCGTCCAGGGCGAGCTGGGCGAGGGCCGGGGGCATCCGGCGGGCGAACTCCGCGGCCCAGAGCGGCCACGGGAGGGCGGCCTGACCGGGCCACAGGTCCTCGGGTCGGTCCGGTCGCAACGCCAGCGTCGAGCGCGATGGGCTGGACGCCACGAGCGCGGCGTCGGGTTGCACCCAGACGCACACGCGGTCCTGCGCGACGCGGATGCCGAACTGGCTCATCCGGGCGAAGCCGCCGCGGCGCGCGTGCTGGACGTCGTAGAGCTCGTTCTGGAAGAGCGCGGCGACGTGTCCGCCCGCGAGGTGCCCGGGGGCGGGCGTGGCCGTGGTCGGCGACTGGTGTTCGAGCAGCCACCAGTGCAGGGTCGCGTGGGTCAGGCGGACCACGCCGCGCTGCTGGGCGCGCTCGTTCAGGTGGTGGCGGGCACCATCCACTCGGGCGAGGAGGCCGTCGGGCTCTAGGGGGCCGTCGACCTCGACCTCGATCCCCTCGGGCAGCTCGGCGAAGCGGGTGTTGAGGGCCCGGCGGATGTGTCCGGGAGCTGCGTCGGGGTCGGCCGGCCGGGTGGTGTCGGGGTGGTCGGGTCGTCCGAGCAGCATGACCTCGGTCCCGTGGCCGGCCTGGCGGATGAGGTCGGGTGCGTCCGCCCAGGCCAGCGGGCTGTGTGCTCGCCCCCGGTCGTCGAGCGCGAGACCGAACTGGCCGGTCTGGGTGTCTGTCTGCAGCGCGAGCTCGGCGCCGCGGCCGGGCCGGGTCCAGGTGCGGTAGCGCACGCCGGAGGAGGAGGCCAGCAGCAGGCTCAGGCGCCCGCCGACGCCGTGGTTGGCGCCGAGGCCTGTGTCAAGTTGGCCGGAGAGTCCGATCTTGCCGAGGTAGCGGACGGCGTCGCTGGCGCTCATGCCGACGCCCTGGTCGATGACGGTCAGTCGTGGAACGTCGTCGACCAAGGTGCTGGTCCAGCGGACCGTGCCGCCGCCGACGCCCTGGCACGCCTGGATGCCGTTCATCGTCAGCTCCCGCAGCGGCCCGGTCTCGGGGTCGACGTCCAGCGCGATGCGACGCAGCAGCTGCGTCGAATCGTGGACAGTGAGCGGAGCGATCGGCACCGCCAGAGATGATGACCGACGGGCTGGTGAAGTCCGCGCCCAGGGAGGACGGCGAGCCCGGCGGCGCGGTGCCGATTGTCGCTACTCCTGCTGGGCGGGCTGCTCCGCAGCCGGTGCGTCCTCGCCCGCAGGCTCCGTGGCGGCTGGGCCGGCCTTCGCCGCGGCGCGGTTCTGCTCCCACTCCCGAAGCAGATCCTCGCCGCCCTCGTCGATGACGACGTCGGACAGCGTCTTGATCTTCTTCTTGAGCCTCGACTTCTTTGCCTTCAGCTCCGCGAACTCGGCATCCAGGGAATCGAGATCGTCCTGGAGTTCCTCGATGCTGTCGAGCTGGTTCTTGTAGAACTTCTTGGTGCGCTGCAGCGGCATTGCCGGGACGCTACCGAGGACCGTCTGCAGGTCGGCAACGCGAGGCGCCGATTGCAGGCCATCCGGGTGCCTTGGTTAGCGTTGCGCCGGTCGATGTCTGCCGCCGCCAGATCAGCCCCGTCGGACTTCTTCGTCAGCGCAGCTCCCGGCGACGTTCGGCACTGGAGGGGTCTCGCTGACGCCGGTCGTGGCGTCGCGGTGGCGCGACGCGGCGCCGCCGGTCTGGCGGTGTCGCTCTGGGTCGCGGGGCCAGACGGCGGGCTGCTGGCTGCCGACCCGCAGCTGCTGCGCTGGTTCTCCGCCGTCGTCGCCGAGCACTCCGGGTAGCCGGCCGCCGCCGGGCTCAGGCCTCCGCGTCGGATGACGGCGCATAGGGGCCGGTGCAGGTCACCCGCCGGCAGACATCGGAGAGCACGGGTCCGTGGCGACCGCGCCCGTCTGCGACCTCGGCGAGCGTGAGCAGCGACTCGCGCGAGAGGCGCGGGGCGAGGTGGCGGTGCAATCTCGAGCGTGAGGCGCCGTAGGGCACGTGGCTGACCGGCAGGCGCTCAGAGGATCGACCACGCTGCGACCTGCAGGAACGCCACGTCGATCGACCCTTCGCCGGTCGGCTCGTCCCAGTACCGCCGGCAGGTGTCCTCCGGCAGCTTGCTCGCGACGCGCACCGCTTCTGCCTGAACCGCGGGGCCGGCCTCCCGCATGACGATGGCGAGGAACCCAGGCGGCACGCCCAGGGCTCTTCCCCGGCGCCCGGCCTGTACGGCCTCCCACTGGGCCCGCAGTCCGGCCCGGATCTGCTCGTCGGTCCGCAGGTCGGGGGGAGGCTCCGGGCTGACGCCCGTCCACGCGGCTTTGGAGATCGCGTGGTTCCGGCGGTCCGCGCGGAGGGAGAACATCGCCGCAGAATCGCGAGGCGTGCTCGAGGGCGCGAACTTCTCGGACGCGTGTCCGAGGCGTCACGCGACGCCTGTCCGGACGCGCGTGGGCGGCGTATCGTGCCGCACATGCGTGCGTTCTTGAGGTGGTCGGCGGCCGCGGCGGTCGGGGTCGGAGCTGGAGTCGGCGGGCTGGTGCCCCCAGCGTCGGCGACGGAGTACACCGCCTTTCTGAGTCCGTCGAAGAAGATCGAGTGCACGATCTCGCGGACGGAGGCGTCGTGCGCGAACGACAAGACGTACCGCACGACACCGCCGGCCTCGTCGGATTGCGGATCGGGATCCAGCGCCGTGAACGTCTGGAAGGGCGGCGCCGGGTTGGTGTGCATCGGCAACGACTTCGGTGCCCGGCGGACTCTGGGGTACGGCAAGACGATCCGACGCGGGCGCTATTCGTGCACGAGCTCGACGGCCGCCATGACCTGCCGCAACCGCGTCACCAAGCACGGGTTCCGGCTCAGTCGCGACGGCTGGCGCTTCTTCTAGCCCGCTCGCCCGCCGGGTAGCAGCGGCGGCGCCGGCGCGCGCCGCGGTCAGCGGGTCGTCGAACTGGCCCACGCGGCGTGGATGGCTGCCAGCGCGGGGTCGAGGTACGCCGGTGGCTGCAGCTGGAGATCCCATGCCAGCGTCTCCAATGAACTGGGCGTCGCGTCCGGCTGGCCCAGGACTCGCAGGTGCGTGCGCTGGCGCCAGCGGTCGACCCCGTCGTCGTGGCGGACGAGCAGGACCGCGTCGCGGTCGGCGTAGGTGTCGTTGGCGATCACCGTGCCCAGGGCGTCAGAGGCCCGGCTGCGCGCGGAGCGCAGGATCACGCGGTGGCCGAGCTGGGCTCGTACCTCGTCGGGGCTTCCGTTGGCGTCGGCGGTGGCCTGGTGCGCCTGGCCGGTGCGCGGCCCGGTCATGTTTGGTGCTCCCGGTCGGCGTCCGCTGCGGCTCGGATGAGCGCGGAGGCGCGCTGTGCGCCTTCGCTGCGCGGCCGGACGGCCAGCCAGTCGGCCAGCGCGTTCTCCGCGGCGATCAGGGTCTCGCCGTCGTCGTCGCTGTCGATGGCCTCGTGCCAGGCCCGCACGAGGTCGCGCGCTGCCGCGGCCCGGGTGCTCACGCGGACCTCGTCGTGGTCGCAGGGGAGGGCATCAGAGCTTGTCGCTGTCGTGGTCGTCGGGGGCCGGGTGGAGGTCTTCGGGGTTGGCCCACGAGGACCAGGTGGTCTCGGGTCCGAGGCGGTCGGCGATGCGCAGGTCGAAGGCGAAGCCCTGGGCCCGCATGTCGGTGTCGGCGACGACGCCGATGCGTCCGGCGTTCAGGCCGGCGACGCGGACGAGCTGCACGCGGTCGCCGAGCTCGTACGCGATCGGGTCCGGGTCGGGCGTCGGGGTCGGGGTCTCGATAGCGAGCGCGGCACGGGTGCGGCGGGCCCATGTGGTGTAGCCGCAGGGGCACTCGGGGTCGTGCGGGTAGCGATCGGGGTGCTCGCAGCGCCAGGCGGCGTGCGAGGCGTAGTCGGTCAGCGCGTCGTGCAGCAGCGCGCGCAGCTCCGTGGTCGTGTCGGCCGGGGGCTCGGCGGCGGCGCCGTCGGGGTGGGCGCCTGCATCGGGGGACATCAGCTGTCGACCTCCGCGGGGAGCGCGCCGAGGGCGCGGGCGATGCGGCCGGCGTCGTCGCAGTGGATGGTGGTGTTGCGGCGCTTGCTCTGCTGGCGGGGGCCGCGGTCGCGGAGCCCGACGACGCGGTCGAGCTGGTGGCCTTCGCCGATGCCGCTGCTCCGCGCGATCTCCTCGAACGAGAACGCCGGGTCGTGGTCGCGGCGACGGGCGATCATCGCCTGCAGCTGCTGCACGGGCACGGTGGAGTAGCGCAGGGCGTCGATCTCCTTGGCGTCCTCGGTGTACTCGTCGAGGGCGTGCAGCCGCTCGAGGGTGATGTGCAGGCGGGTGGCGATCGCGGCGTCGTCGTGGCCGGCGGTGCGGAGCCGGCTGATGGCACCGAGGTGGCTGCGGCAGCGGGGGCAGGTCTCGCGCGGGTGGCGGAGGCAGACCTCGCAGACGTGCGGGTTGCCGGTCAGCGGTGCGCCGAGCTCGTGGCTGGCGGGGGCGATGGTGCTCATGCGCAGAGGTCCAAGAGGGAGGTTTGGGGGGAGAGGCTGTGGCGCAGCGCTGCGGGAGGCAGGCGGTAGTGCTCGATGCGGCGCGCGCCGCCGGCGGGGTCGGGGGCGTGGCCTGCGAGGTAGCGGCGCTTCTGCTCGCAGTAGTCCAAGGCGACGCTGACGGCGTGCTCGAGGTGGTCGCGGGGGCCCAGGGGCCCGGTGTCCAGGGCGGTCTGGTCGTCGAGCAGCTCGACGATGTGCCAGCGCGAGAGGGGGTTCATCCAGCAGACGACGGTGGAGGTGCCCTGCGGGGTGTCGAGCGTTGCGACCTCGAGCAGCGCGCAGGGGCCCAGCGGGGCGCGGAACGGGGCGTTCACGGCCGGCTCCGGCGTCGCTGGCGGCGGTGGCGGCGTCGCCGGCAGACGGCGGCGTGGACGGAGCCCTCGTCGTGGGGCGTCATCACGGTGACGGCGGTCATCGGATGCGACGGGTGGCGGCGGCGCAGGACGACGGCGACGTCGGGGCCGACCATCAGGTAGCGGGCGTCGTCGTGGGGGTCGGTGGCCATCCAGACGGGCGGGACGGCGGTCAGCTGGCCTCCCTGGGCGCAGCGTTCGAGGTCCTGGCGGGCGTCGCAGACCGGCATCAGGGGGTCCTGGCGGACGCGTTCGGCCCAGCGCTGCGCGGCGTGCTCGCAGATCGCCAGGTGGCGGGTGTCGGGGGCGATGGTGAGCATCGGTCAGTGGAGCTCGCGAAGGGCGGTGGTCATCCAGGCGTCGTGATCGCTGACGAGGGTGAGGGCGGGGTGCAGGGCGCTGTAGCGCTCGGGGCGAAAGCGCGGGTCGTGCTCGAGGGCGGGCCGGGCGGTGAGCGCGGCCTCCCAGGCGCCGCGTTCGTGCGCGACGCAGAACGCGCCGGAGGGCTGGATCGAGATCGGCGTGAGGTAGGGGAGGTGGCCGGCGGTCAGGCGGCGGCCCGCGGCCGCCATCTCGGCGGTCAGCTGGGCGGCGGCGTCGCCGCGAGTGGGCTCTTGGCCGCCGCCGGCGACGGCGGTGGCCCAGACGTGGGGCTGGCCGTCGGCGTCGATGAACGCCTTGCCCCAGTAGCCCGGGGCCCAGCCCTTCAGACGGTTGAGGGTGGTCGGGGCGGCGGTGGTCTCGGGCATCGGGGGATCTCCGCCTTCGAGGATGGACACCCCACCGGACGCGACCGACACGGTCTGTCGGAACAGCAGCGCCGAAGGGAAGAACACGATGTCCCGCGCGTCCGCCGCGCCCGTGGGCTGCGGGGCCGGGTGGGGCTGCGCGCTCATGCGGCGACCGCCAGGGCGCGGGCGATGGCGTGGCCGATCATCGCGGCGACGGGGGAGGAGACGGCGTTGCCGATCATCTTCACGCGGTCCTGGTCGGAGATGTCGCGGTAGGTGCCCCGGGCGGTGCGGACGCGGGCGTCGAGGCTGTAGGGGGTCCCGTCGGGCATCGCGTGCATCCCCTGGCCGCGCTGGAGTTCCGGCCAGCGCAGCATCCGGAAGAGGCAGTCGTCGATCTCCTCGTCGGTCAGCTCGGCCGGGCTCGGCTCCGGCGGGGTCGGCGGCACGATCACCGACTGCTTGTCGCGGGCGGTGACGGTGCCGGCGGCGTCGTCGAGGACGCGCACGAAGCCCGGGTTGCCGTTGTAGACCAGCAGCGCTTGGGTGCAGCCGCCGGCGGCGATCGTCGAGGTCGGCTTGGCGACGGAGGTGGCGGTGGCGTTGTTGCGCATCGACA